>JALHPW010000096.1:3660-6227 GCA_022842255.1 Saprospiraceae bacterium
GGAGGTGATGGTACGTTCCGTTTGTTGGATTTCAACGGGAATCTCGTGCAGGTGTTCAAAGGGAGTTCGACAGACCTCACTTCGCTGGCCTTCTCGCCCGATAAAAGCGATGAAAGCAGAAACTTGTATCTGGGTACCCAAAAGGGCATTGCTCGTTGCGACCTTTCTAACGCTGCCCTTCTGGTTTTTGATACCATTTCCGCGTCTGCCTTTTCCCCACAGATTGCCTTTTCGCCGGACGGATCGGTGCAGCTAGCAAACCCGAATATTTCGGCGGAGTGGAGTGCAATGGGTAAATTGATGCATAAGAATGCGCTGTCCGCAGCCTATGAATTTCATGGCAATGGCGCCTTGTCCATCTCTCCGCCTTCCGATACCGACCCCAAAGGTGGGAAATATGTGGCCATCGCAGGACGAGGCAACAGTTTTGATTTGTTCGAACGACGGACGGGCAAAGTAATCCGCAATTATAAAAGACCGGAAGAAGCAGCGGAGCCAGCTGACCCCAATGCTTTCGAAGGGGCCATGGAAATTCAACTCAAATTAGAAAGCGTCAATGACCTGGCTTTTTCCCCTTCCGGCAAGTATATCCTCTCCGGGGATATGGGCGACAATGATGCAAAGCTGTGGGACCCGGCAGGTATTCGCAAGCCACAATTGCTCAAAGGGCATACAGGCCCCATACAGGGCGTGGCGTTCTCGCCGGTAGGGTCGCTTATGTTGACGGGCAGTAATGACAACACGGCCAAACTCTGGGACCTTAACCTAAATGTGGTTCAGACCTTTACCGGGCACACAGATGCCGTATTTTATGTTTCCTTCTCGCCCGATGGCAAAACCGTGTTGACTGCCAGTGGAGACGGAACGGCTAAACTTTGGAACCCGGAAACGGGCAAATGCCTCCATACCTTTCCAGTGGACCAGCCCGGTCATTTTGTTTTTTCCCCCAATGGGAAGTACCTCCTGCACCTCAATTTGGACAATACAATCCACTTTTATGATGCGGGGAGCAGCAACCTGCTCGCTACCCTGGCGGTATTGAATGAAAAAGATTGGGTCATAACCACCCCTTCCGGTCTATTCGACGCTTCGCCCGGGGCGATGGAACTGATGTATTTTATTTCCGGGGATGAAGTCATTGAACTGGAACAATTAAAAGAGCGCTACTACGAGCCGGGCCTGAGTGCTAAGCTTATGGGCTTTTCCAGTAATGAATTGCGCGATGTACAGCAGTTTAAAGATTTGCCGCTGTATCCTTTGGTGGAGGCTTCCGTAAATCAAAACAAGCTGGACATCCAACTCCTCAAGCGCAACGGCGGACTTGGCAAGCTCAGTTTCTTCGTCAACGGCAAGGAAGTAGCCGAGGATGTCAATACCGAGCGCAAAGAAAGCCTTAGCCTCGACCTGAAAGAATTTGGCAAATATTACCGAACAGATACGATAAACACCCTCAGCTTACGGGCATACAACGCCGAGGGTTGGCTGAAAAGTCAGGCATTTTCCTTCCCCTATGCTTACGCGGCTGCCAGAGGAAGCGGTCAGGGGGGAGGGGGCACGCTGGGCAATGCCAAGCCGCGCCTTTTCGCAATTATTGTAGGTACTGCCGATTACAACGGCGAGAAACTCGATTTGAAATTCGCCGACCAGGATGCCACCGCTATGGCTTCGGCGCTGACCGCTGCCGGCCGAGAACTGTTTGGCAGTGATCTGCAGCTCAAATTGTTGTCCACCAAAAGCAATGTGTCGGCCGAGCTTGCAGGCAATTACCCCAGCGAGCTTTCCAGCAAAGCCAACATCAAGACGGCCTTTGAAGCATTTGCCCAGCAAGCTCAGCCCACTGACGTGCTGGTGCTGTATTTTTCCGGTCACGGTATCACTTACGGCGAAGCCGAAAAGGCGCAGTTCTACTACCTGACCAAAGATATTGCCTCCGAGGACCTCAGTGACCCGGAGGTACGCAGCAAATTTACCATTTCTACCAACGAACTGACCGACTGGATTAAGAGCATTGCCGCCCAAAAACAGGTATTGATTCTCGATGCCTGCAATTCCGGCAAGATTGTGGAAACCCTGTCCTCCATTGGCCAAAAAGACCTGAATCCCTCGCAGGTGCGCGCACTCGACCGCATGAAGGACCGCACGGGTATGTTCATCCTGACGGGTAGCGCGGCCGACAAAGTGAGCTACGAAGCTGGTCAGTACGGGCAAGGTTTATTGACTTACAGCCTGTTGCAAGGTATGAGTGGTCTTGCTTTAGCCGATGATAAACGTGTGGACGTGATGAAGCTGTTCCAATATTCTCGGGACAAGGTACCAGAACTGGCTAAGAGCATCAACGGCGTCCAAATCCCGACCCTGGCTTTCCCATTAGGAGGCGGGAGTTTTGATATCGGCATCGTGAACGATAAAGTGAAGATCCCTTTATCGCAGGCTAAACCCGTGTTTATCCGCAGTTCATTTCATGATGAAAGGTTTGGCGATGAGCTGGAATTGGCGAAGGCCCTGGAAACCTATTTCCAGCAGGCGACGCTGCAAGGCACAACGGCCAAACTAATTTACTCGAGCGT
>JALHPW010000096.1:6237-11497 GCA_022842255.1 Saprospiraceae bacterium
CCATCAAAGACCCTGACGTTGAAGTCCGCTTGCGCCTCTTCAAAGGCAAAACGGTCATCGGTGAAGAAATCAAAACCAATGGCAAAAAAAACGATGTGCCGGGTTTGGTGAAGCTAATTTTGAAGGCGGTGATGCCTTTGGCAAAGTGATAACGTAAACCTATGAGGTTTTGAAAACCTCATAGGTTTCAAACCGATAGGAGTTGATAATTTGACAACTTTTAAAAAGTTGTCAAATTTAGCTCCCGGATGAACGAATCAATATGACTGCAAAAAACGCCCAAAGCAACCCAACCCAAGTGTCATGCTGAGCGCAGCGAAGCACCTGCTTAAGCCTATACACTATATCCTCATCTAAAAAAGTTGCTTCGCTGCGCTCAGTATGATACCAAGGTGAGTGGTAAGAAGTACGTTTTTGGCCGGGCTTGGCGGGTTGCTCTTTTACTGTCTTTTTTCATTTCAAAATGATAAAACCATGAAGCAAGTTTCTGTTTTCACGTTTAAAAACACAACCATGAAACACTCCTTCCTTCTGGCCCTTTGCCTCGGTGTGTTCGCGCTGCAAGCCCAAAAACCCGAGCTAGTGCTCCCAACCATCCATTCCAAGCCCATTATGGATATCTGCTTTTCAGCCGACAACCGGTTCATGGCCACTTGCGCCGGAAGCGAGATAAAGCTCTGGGAACAAAAGACGGGCCGACTGTTGCGCACGGTTCAGACACCCTTGCCCATGGAGAAAATCGTGCTTTCGAAAGACGGAAGTAAACTCGTGTGCGCAAACTTCTGCGGAGCCACTTATTATGATGAAGACCAGGGAAGGGTTCCTTCCATCAATACCGAAGTGCAGTTGTGGGACATGGTTTCCGGCAAAAAACTGCGCACTTTGAAAGCCCTGGGTAAACCCATCCGCATCAATCGAGTAGAAATTTCCGACGACGGAAATCTGGCGATTGCCATGTTCGCCAACCAAATCACGCTGTGGGACGTTCGATCCGGTGCGGAAAAATGGAAGATTGAGGGCCGAGGGGAAGCCGATTTTTCGCCAGATGGCGCACATTTGTTGCTGAACCAATATGGCCCACTCTCCTGGGTCGATTGCAGCAACGGCGCAAAAACCGAGATCCTGAAAGATTCCTGCGTGCACTTTGCCTGTCAGGGCGATGCCGTGGTGTTGCTTACCACAGGGGAGGTTTTGAAACGCTGGGATCCACGCAGCAAGTCGTTTTCAGCCGACGTGGCCCTTCCCCTGGGATTACCATACCTCGACGCAGGGCCAGGTCAGGACATCCGCTTTTCGCAAGATGGGATGCAGTTGGGGGCCTTGAGCACCGTAGACTTGAATGTTGGAGAAACAACCGAAAGTCATTGGCAATTCAGGAGTTTTGACACCAACACGGGCAAACTTGTGGCCAAACGCGACGACATGGCGCACGACGGCGGGTGGGGATTTATAATCCCAGATTTTCAGTATTTCTTCACCAGCCCGCTCGTGGATGTCGCCGATGTCCGCGCGGGCATGAGTGCGTATTCGCTTTCAACTGGTATGTTCTCCCACTATTTTGGTTTAAAAGCATTGGAAATCACCACAAATGCCAACATGTTTCCTCCACCAGATTTCAGGGTGTACAATGAAGGGCGGATGATTCTCGTCAAACGGGATACAGGCTTCAGGCAAATGCCCAACCTGATTTTTCTACCGGAACGTGGTGAAGCAATTTGTGGGGTAGAACCGGGTACCGAAAGCATCTATGCCGAAAACGAAACCCTTGTGGAAGACAAACGCTGGCGCGTGGAGTGTAAAGACAACATTTCCTACCAGATAAGTGATGCCAAAACGGGAAAGCTGGTTGCCACCCTGCTCGTGGCGGACGTAGCAGTAGGCTACGTTCAAGGCGATTTTGCCCCAATACCCACCGTTAGCCGCATTTGGGCCGTCACCACGCCCTCCGGCCTTTTCGACGCTTCGCCGGAGATGATGGAAAACCTGCACTACGTGCTCGACATGGAAGTTATCGAACTCAGCCAGTTGAAAGAGCGCTACTACGAGCCGGGGCTTTTGGGCAAATTGATGGGTTTCTCCAGCGGTGAATTACGCAATGTATCAGCCTTTGAAAACGTCGAGTTTTACCCTGAAATCAAGGCTAACATCGACAAAAATCAATTGAAAATCAGCCTAACAGAGCGTAGCGGTGGCATGGGCAAACTCTTTCTTTTTGTAGGCACTAAACAAATGGAGGTCAACGGCAACAAAGACATTAACCCCAACCGGCAAAAAAACCTGACCATAAATCTGGACGAGTTCAGCACCCATTACCGCTCCGATACTGCCAATACCATCGTGCTCGTAGCTTACAACTCGGGCAATTGGCTCAGAAGCCCGGCCTACGAATTGCCTTACCGACCCGTTGGGGCGAGAGGTGAAGCAGGGCCTGCAGGCCCAAGACTTTTCGATTGCAGCGCAATCAAGCCAAGTCTGTACCTACTCATCATCGGCACCTCCAAATACAACGATGTGAGCAAGAATTTGACCTACCCCGACCTCGACGCAGCCGAAATGGCCAAGGCCCTAAGCAGCACGGGCAAGGTGCTGTTTGAAGACCGCGTCCATCTTAAACTGTTGTCTACCGCGGGCGAGGGCGTAGAAATTTCCAGCAAGGCCAACATTGAAAAGGCTTTTACAGAATTCAAAAAAGCCACGCCATGCGATGTACTGGTGGTTTATTTTTCAGGGCACGGCTCGACTTGGGGTAAAGAGGGAGATAAATCCAATTTTTACTACCTCACCAAAGACATCACCAGCGCCAAACTCGCCGACGATGCGGTGAGAAAAGAATACGCGGTTTCGGATGAAGACCTGACCAAATGGCTCGCAGCCATCCCTGCTCAAAAGCAAGTACTCATCCTGGACGCCTGCAACTCCGGCAAAGCTGCAGAAAACCTGGGCGGCATCGGTACGCGCGACCTGAACCCATCTCAGGTGATTGCATTTGAACTCTTGAAAGACCGCACCGGCACCTTCGTACTCACGGGCAGTGCATCGGATATGGTGAGCTTTGAAGCCAGTAAGTATGGGCAGGGGCTGTTGACCTACAGCCTGTTGGAAGGCATCAGCGGCACGGCCTTAAAGGGTGGCAAGTACGTGGACATCATGATGTTGTTCCAAAACGCGCGCGATGTGGTACCCAAACTTGCTGAGAGTATCAAACAGGTACAAATCCCAATCATCGCTGTTCCGAAAGGCAGTTCGAGTTTTCCGATCGGAATCAAAGATGCCAGCGTGATAATCAATTTGCCGCAACCAAAGCCGGTGGTGATCCAGTGCAATTTCCAGGACCGCGACAATTTCAACGACGGATTGGGCTTGACGCAGGCCCTAAATGATTATTTCCACTATCAAACGGCCAAGGGCGCACAAGCGAAGTATGTGTACTACGACATCCAGAAGTTCGCCGAGGGTTTTTCCATCCGCGGGAACTATTCCATCAAGGGCGAACAGGTCAGTGTTGCGGGGCGCTTGTTCAAGGGCGACAACCCCGTGGGCGATGCTTTTGACCTGACCGGCAGCAAAGATTCTGCGATCTTGGTGAAATTGATCATGAAGGAAGTGGGGGAAAAGATTACGGTGAAATAACCCCATCCCCGTGAAAACACCTGATTTTCAAAACCCCGTATTTCTGCGCATGCAGGGGAATGCCCTTACGCGCACCTTTGCACCATGATTCAGCAATTCAAAACCGGTCACTTATTTACCAGGGACTTCAGTTTTTCAAGACTGCTTGGACTGGTCCAGTTGCGAAAGCCTTCCTCTTCTTCTACCAACTGACCCTTGGCGTCAATCAACATGGTGGTAGGGAGGGAAACGACGTACACATCGAGGTAGGTGCCTTCGAGGCGGACAAACTTGAATCCCAATTTGTTCCTTTTGACATAGGATTTGATGAGGGAGGCTGATTCGTTGCTGGCGGCCAAGAACACGATGTCGTCTTTGAATTGTTGGGAAGCTTTTTCAATGGAGCCCATTTCACTGACGCAAGGGCCGCACCAGGTAGCCCAAAAGTTCAAAAAAACGGGTTTGCCGGCAAAATCCTGGAGCGAGACGGGGTTGCCATCAAGGTCGGTCATTTTGATTTTGGCAAGCCGATCATCCGAATTGCTGGGTTTGGGAGGCAGTGAAGGGGTTCGAGCAGGCCCGCTACATTGAAGCGCAAAAAGGCTCAGCAACAAGGCAAGACAAAATGTTTTTTCCAACAACATATTACAAGGGTTTTAACAATAGATGTAATTTTACACGTCTGAATTTCATCTCCTGTCTTTGAAGGTATTTCAAACTGCATGAATGGGCCAAAGCCCCATCAAATGTAAGAGATTTACCAAACCAACTCTCGTAACCATGCGCATTTTCACATTTTTGGTCTTTGCAGTTTTCTTTTCTACACAGTCACTGTTTGCACAAAACTACCCAAGCAATCCGGAACCAGGTGCATGTTATATCCGCTGCCCAATTGAAGAAATAACCGAAGTTGAAAAAGTCATTGTGACGCCTTCCTATAAGTCGTACAAAATTGTACCAGCAGTATACAAAACCGTTGAGGAACAAGTACTTGTAAAACAGGCGTCTAAAAAATTCGAATATGTTCCGGCTGTGTATCGGGAAGTCATCGATACCCTTTTGGTTGAGGAACCCATCAGTAAAATCACCCTGATTCCGGTCAAAACCATTGATACTTTCGAAGTCTTTGAAGTGCAACCAGCTTATTCTCGCTTTGAATCCCGACCTGCAATTGCCGGTTGCAAGTCACTCATCCCGGGAGATTGTGATGTGATTTGTTATGTAGTGTATGAAGCCGTCAAGAAGGAAATTCCGGTCAAAAAAATCGTATCCAAACCAACTTACTTTCGCGAAACGCAAAAAGGTCGCTATAAAACCATCAAGCGCAAGGAAATTGTAACCCCAGCCACAGTAAGGGAGATAGAAATCCCCGCGGAATACGTCACCATCCAAAAAAGAGTGCTGGAGAAAGACGAAACCGTTGATTCCGTAGACGTTGGCGCCGTGGTTAGGGAAGAAGTCTTGTTCGTCCGCGATCGAAGAAACAGCGGCTCGGGCGATGGTTACGAGTGGCGCAAAATTGAATGCGAGCTCCTCGATTACAATGTGTTGCCTATTTATTATGGCTTTAACAGTGACTACCTGGACGCAAAATCAAAAGACGTAATCGACGACAAGCTTTATAACCTAATGATTAAAAAGCCCGAAATTC
>JALHPW010000097.1 GCA_022842255.1 Saprospiraceae bacterium
GGTTTTTGCAGCACAAGCGATGCACACGATTACAACGACCACGCACTTTTGGGCGAAAATGGCTCGGTTGATGACCGCGGAACGGGCGTAAAAGGCAAATTCTGGCCCGCTGGTCAGGTGCTGCGGGTCCGGTTTATGAACGGAAGCACCACCCTTCAAAACAAGGTGCTCAACTATGCCAAAACATGGTCGAACCATGCAAATGTCAGCTTTGTAAAAGTGACAACAGGCACTGCCGAAATTCGGGTGCTTTTTGGTAACCTTGGCCACAACTCCTATGTTGGAACCGACAATCTGAGCATACCCGCCAATCTTCAAACCATGAACCTGCAATTTACGGACAACACCAGTGAAACGGAAGTCCGTCGGGTGTCTCTGCACGAATTTGGCCACGCTTTGGGGCTGATGCACGAACACCAAAACCCGTTTGGCAATATTTCCTGGGACAAACCCAAGGTATATGCCTACTACGCTGCTACGCAGGGCTGGTCGCAACAGATGGTAGATGCGCAGGTGCTGAATAAACTGGCGTATGCGCCTACCCAACATACCAGCTTGGACCCACTATCCATCATGTCGTACTCCATTCCGGCGTCGCTGACCACCAATGGCTTTTCTATCCCTTGGAACACCGAACTTTCTGTGACAGACAAGGAGTTTATCGGCAAAATGTACTCCAGTACTCGCATAAGGGTCCGTCACGCGGCTAATATCAACAGCGCTATTACAATATACCTCAATGGGGTAGCTACCACGCTGACCAAAAACGAAACGATTTTTGTGCCTGCCAAAACCACGGGCAATGTCCTGCAAATCTGGGAATGCCCAACACCAAATGGTTGCTTGTGGTCTTCGTTCTATCCCAACTTGGGCGTACAATACAAAATCGTAAGCGCCACCAATAATCCAAATGATTTGAAATTGGTGCAAGAGTGATGAGGTACGAGTGCCGAATTACGAATTACGAATTGCGAATTACGAGTGACCGTCACTCGTAATTCGCAATTCGTAATTCGCACTTCCCTACCTTTTTTTCAAACGCTCCAACTGCTCCCGCAGCCAAATGCGTTCGGCCACTGAAGGCGTTTCTTCCAATTGTTTGCGCAGTTTTTCCACCCGTTCAGGATTGCCTAGAATACTTGTTGAGGTCATTCTTCGAAGCATGTCTATGAAGGTGTTGTTCATTTGATACACATTTTTGGGGAGGTTCTTTTTGCCTTGGCGGAAGATAAAAAGTTTGAAACTATCGATTTTGCTATCCAGCAGTTCCGAATCGGTTTCGTAGTAGATTTTCAGTTCTAGTTTTCGGGCCATGAGGCCGCTGAAAAGGTTGTCGGAACTGTCGCGGAGCAGGTCAAGCGCCGTATCGTATTCTTGGAGGTGATAATGGTAGTTGGCGAGGTTGTAATTGAAAAATTCGGCGGGGTTGGGTACGCCGATTATTTGCTCCCGGCAACGGTTGAGCGCCATTTTTACCCAGTCAAATTCACCGCATACCAGACCGGTTTGTACCATGTTGAGTAGGGTAGAGGCTTGTATTTGTCCGCCGTCCTCAAAAAGCAACCCACTTTCCAATCCTGATTTAAACAATGTCAGCAGCATAGGGGCGAAGTCGGTTTCGCCGTGGTTGTACCGCCAAGTGCAATGGTTCCGGAGGTAAACAAACAGCGTGCGCGATACGTGGCGGGGCAAGGATTCGGCGTTGCGATGCAGGTCATCCAGCACCGATTCGATGGAGGCGAGGTCGTGGTTTTCAGGATTGCGGACGAAGTCAAACCCCTTGCTCAGTAAACGCAGCACCGGTTCCGATTCCAAATCGGTAATGGCGATGGAGGCCGGGATTCCGTTCGCCATCTGTTCTGCAAACGTGTCTTCTACGTTTGATTTTCGCCGCGAAAAAAAGAGATTGTTCAGTAAATCAAGCGCCAGGGCCAAGTAGCCATGGTGCAGGGCCCGGATGGCTTCATTCAGGCTTTCATGGGCGTGATTGTCTTGTCGGAGGGTATCCAATCGGTGGGTCTGCCATTCGGTCAGAAACCGTACCGCCCAATGTCCGACATCGTGCACGGGTTGTTTGGATTGTTCGATGCGCAGTTTTTCGAGGATGGGCGCGGCGCGATTGGGCAAATCGCGATCGAGGAAAAATTCTGCCAGCAGCAGCGGTTCCGGCGTGCTGAATACGGTCTCTGAAACGTACGGGGCAAACTGTTTGGCCAATTGATGGAGTTTGCTCATCAAAACTTCCACCTTTCCGTTCACGAATTGCTTGTTTGGGTAAATAAAGGCGTACGCGGCTTCCACGCTTGGGCCGGGCACGGGAAAACCGGGTGCCCATGGGCGCAGGTACTCCCATAGGGCGGTTACGTCGCGGGCGTAGGAGCCATCGTTGAAAAATGGAGACTGTACGAATTTGTGAAACCGCTCCAGTTCGGCGGGCCGAAACCTCGAAAGCGTCTCGACAAGCGATGAATCTAACATTGGGTGAAGTTAGCGGGCTTGTAGAAATGTTTGTACGTCGATGGGCAGTATTTTTACCTTCGCCAATACAATTACGGCACTTCAATAATATTATGACCAATAAAACAACGACCTCCTTTTCCACCATCGCCGCTATTTTGATCTTGCTAAACCTCCAAAATTGCGGAAAAGGCGATACCATCATCGTCACCGATGATGTGCTGATGCTTACCATTCCTGCCCCAGGGCTTGAATCCGAGGCATGCAAGGATTTTGCGGCAAGTCGTTCCATCAATCTCCCGGCCACCAACACCCAAA
The DNA here is from genome assembly GCA_022842255.1 of Saprospiraceae bacterium. Lineage (GTDB taxonomy): Bacteria > Bacteroidota > Bacteroidia > Chitinophagales > Saprospiraceae > M3007. The sequence continues at coordinate 2,776 of JALHPW010000097.1, forward strand.
GCGTGAGCTGGAACGAAGCGAAATCCTTGGCGAACGACACGCTCAAAATCATCCGCCTGGAAATCCAGAGCGACACGGGGACGGTGGCGCAGTTTACCATGACACTCCGCCCGCGTACCGACAAGCCTTCCGAAATCCAGTGTATGAAAGGGTTTGGTTGTACGGGCCCCTGGGAACATTTCCCGTGGATTGCGCCAGGGGAGAATTTTTTGGACCAAACGGTGTTCAAATTCCGCGTTAAACCAGTGGGAACCAGCAGTTTCACGATTGAAAATTACAATACGGACAAGGCGCTGATGGTGAAGGTTAATCCGCCGATTTGATGGTTTAAACAGGAAAATTTAAAACCGGAGAACAGGAGAATTTAAAATTAAGCGACCCGCAAAAGCCCCGGCTACGATTTCGTAGCCGGGGCTTTTTTGTGCAGCAACCTTCGTTGAAAAATTTTGATTGAACCTCCGCAGGCAAGATGGTCAATCCGCTTTCTGGATTTGGGCTGGAAGGCTAAGTGAGGCGGTGACTTGGAGTCACCGCCTCACTCGAGCCAAATGCTCCTGTTCTCCGATTTTAAAATTTCCTGTTTCCCTAAATAACGAGGTAACAAACCCGAAGCCAGCGGTATTGACGACTGCTTGTTTATAATTTCTGTCCAAAAGTGAAATAGGTTTTGATTTGCAATGGGTTGTAATTCAATGATTTAGATTCAGTTAAACACCGGGTGCCCAAGTCGCAAACCATAAAATCCCCTCAAAATTGAAATAGCGGGCCAGTGTTCACGCCCTACACCTTTGAACCATCCACTGCGGCCAGGGGAATCTCCCCAACCGCAATCAATCAAATCTTAACCCACTCAAAACTTTCAACCACTTATGCAAATCATGCAAAAATCGCTCGCTTGCTTTTTCGCCCTGTTCTTCGGATGCTTCGCCGCTTTGGCACAAGTTCCGGCTTTACTGAAAGACATTAACAACGCCACCGTGTCGGCTTCGCCTCGGGGCATGACCACCTCAAACCTCACCGTGTTTTTCGCTGCCACCGATGCGGTACATGGCCGTGAACTCTGGAAAACCACCGGCACAGACGCCTCCACCGTGATGGTAAAAGACATCCTGCCCAATGGAAGTGCTAACCCGGCCAATTTCTGCAATGTGAACGGCACGGTATTTTTTACCACCACCACGCCCTTAAACGGCACCCAAATCTGGAAAACTGACGGCACCGCAAGCGGCACCCAGCTCGTTGCCGATATCCTTTTGGGCGGTGAGAGCGGCGCGTTTGCGCAACTGACCGCATGCAACGGCAAGTTGTTTTTCCGAAGCTACGAAGCGGTAGTGCCACCTCCCGGAGGAGCCCCTTCCCTGGATCTCAAGCTTCATGTATCCGATGGCACTCCAGCCGGCACCAAAGTATTGGGTCAATCCCTTTCCATGCCTCAAAACCTGACGGCGGTTGGCAACACCCTTTTCCTCTCAGGGAAAAGCCCAGGTAGTCCCAAAGGCAACCAACTGCTGAAAACCGACGGAGTCACGGTCCTGGTGGTGAAGGATTTGGAATTCGCCAACGAAACGGAATCCAATTTGCCCGCCAATTTTACCAACGTGAACGGCACCTTGTTTTTCTCCGCTCAAAACAGCCTGGCTGGTGGCCGTCAAATCTGGAAATCAAACGGGACTTTTGACGGTACCGTGCCCATGACCAACACCGCTTTTGGATTCACGGTCAGCGAAATGGCACATGTGAACGGAACAGTGTTTTTTGCGGGGGTGATTAATGAACCCATCCAAAATTCGGCGGGACACAAACTATTCAGAATCAATAGTTTGAACAACGTAACCGAGTTTGTCACTGCAGGGGTTGCAGCACTAACCGCATTCGAAAACCAAATGGTATTCACCCAAGGTGGCCAATTCCAGACCGAACTATCCCGAGCAAACGTAGTCGGCAATGGCATCCCCACAACCATCAAAACTTTTTCTAGCGAAGGACGTCCTGCCGACCTGACCGTAGCTGGTACGAACCTGTTTTTTGTGGCCGGGGATGCCTTAACCGGTCGTGAACTTTGGAAATGTAAAAATGGTGTGGCATCGATGGTGCAAGATTTTGTGGTCGGCACGACGGATGCAAGCATCTCCAACCTTTGCGCTCGTGGATCCGATGTTTTCTTTGCCAGCAATGGTACGGGTGGCAACGAATTGCGAATCTCGAACGGCACACCGAATGCCATCGTCACGGTTCGCAACATTGGCCAAGGGAGTTCATCCCCTAGAGAATTTGTCAAAATGGGCAATTTCATATACTTCACTGCCGACGATGGAGTAGCAGGTCGCGAACTATGGAAAACCACGGGTGCCATTGGAAACGCAGTCCTGGTAGCCGACATTATCCCGGGCTCCAATGGTTCAAATCCAACCAACTTGATCGTTGTAACCAACGGAGCGGTTCAAACCCTGTTTTTTGAAGCAAAAAGCCCGAATAACGGTCGTGAACTGTACAAATTGGAAAATACCCTGAATGCAGTACCAACCCGTATTTCAGACATCGTGGCAGGTGCCGGTAGCGCCGGAATCGGTAACATGACCAATGTAAACGGCACCTTGCACTTCACAGCTACTCAAAATGTATTTGGCTTGGGCGACCGGATTTTCAAAGTCAATGCAGCTCGGACAGGTGTTGAAGTTACCGGCGGTGCCATGGTTTTTGTAGATAACCTCAAGGCTATGGGTAGCACCCTGTTTTTCACACAAAGTCCGCAGGTAGGTCCACGCCTCTTAAACAAATTGGTGAATGGCATCACTAGCCAGATCAAAACGTTCCAGCCGGTAGCGGGTCTAGAAGACCCAATCCCTCAGCAACTTACCGTGATTGGCAGCCGGTTGTTTTTCACGGCCGCCGATGGCCTCACCAGCCGTCGCGTGTGGGTCACGAATGCTGCCGCAACCGGTGTTTCTTTTGTTTCAAACCATTCAGCATCGAATTTGACCAATTTTGACGGACGCTTGGTTTTCACGGCGCCATCGGGAATTGTTGCGGGTCAGAATTCTATTTTTCGTGTAAATCTTGCATTCAACGGGGTGGAAACACTGGCAACGGGTTCGGCGATTGGCAACCTTCAGGCTGCGGGCACCACACTTTTCTTCTTCCAGGCTTTCAATTCGGGCGTGTTGGAATTGTCAAAAATATCCACGGCCAACAACAACATCATTTCGCTTGCCACCTTCCCTGACGGAAACGACGGAATCGCGATTCAGAAAATTTCTGCGGGGAATAACTTGTTTTTCACAATGACGACCGCAACCGCTGGCAACGAATTGTGGAAGTCAAACGGCACGAGCATCGGTACCCTAATGCTGAGCGATATCCGGGCAGGTGTGGGCAACTCGAATGTGCATGCACTGGCAGTTTGTGGCACTGATTTGTTCTTCTCCGCCAACAACCTGACCCAAGGCCAGGAGCCTTGGAAACTTGCCAACGCAGCGGCTTCACAAGGTGACGACAGCGGCGACGAGCGCGAAGCGAAATTGGCAGTTGTGGAAACGCCCACTTCAGAAGCTCCGGAGATTAAAGTATACCCAAATCCAACGGTAGATTTTGTCAATGTGGATTTGCCAGAAAACGACCTCACGGGCACGCTCAGCATCGTCTCCGCATCCGGCCAATTGGTGCGCTCGGTGCAATCATCCGAAGGCGAAACAAGTATCCAGCTGGATGTGCAGGATTTGCCAAAGGGTATTTACCTGGTTCGCTGGGTGCAATCGGATGATCAGGTAGTGGTGAAAAAATTGATGGTGCAGTAGGACGGAGCCCAATTCGCTAACCAACCTTATTCCCAGAAATCGGAAATTTTTGTGCGGCCCTGTCAGGCTTCAAGACTTGACAGGGTCGTTTTTAAACCGCTTAACCCATTAAAATTTAAAATAACATATGAAATCCATTTTTCAAAAATCACGCGCCTACTTGTTTGTGCAGTTGTTTTCCTGTCTGACCTTCACACTCGCGGCCCAATCGCCCACTCTTTTGAAGGATATCAACACCAACCTCGATGGTAGTCCGACAGGTATGGTTACCGTTGGCAACACAGTATTTTTTAGTGCCAATGACGTGGTTTTGGGTCGAGAACTTTGGAAAAGCGATGGCACCGCTACAGGGACCGTACTGGTGAAAGATATTAGCCCAGGTGCGTCCAGTGGGAATCCTACGGGCTTTTGCAATGTAAACGGTACGGTGTTTTTTGCGGCCCAAACTGGGCCAACCGGTATCGAACTTTGGAAAAGTGACGGCACGGCAGGAGGCACCGTTTTGGTAAAGGACATCAATCCAGAAGGTGCCCCCAGCGCCCCTCGTGCATTGTTTGCGGCGGGAAGTACGTTGTATTTTATAGCGGATGATGGCGAATCCGGATTTGAACTATGGAAAACCAATGGCACCTCCCTGGGCACGAAGCTAGTGAAGGATATCAACCCCGGGCCGAACGATTCCAATCCCAGCAAATTTACCCTGTTCAACGGGACTGTTTATTTTACAGCTACTGGTCCACAGGGCCGCGAACTTTGGAAAACCGACGGCACGCCGGCGGGAACAGTCCAAATCAAAGACATCAACCCGAATGGCAACGCTGAGCCCTCCGACCTTACGGTGTTCAACAACCAACTGTTCTTTTCGGCAGCAACGGTGGTGGATGGCGTTTTTGACCGGGAACTTTGGAAAACAACCGGGACCGAGATTTCGACGGTGCGGGTGATAGACATCAACCCGAACGGTGCGAGCATGGTCAACTCTTTGACCGTTTTCAATAATGCCCTTTATTTCAATGCGAGTACGTTGCTTTACAAAAGTGACGGCACGGAAGAAGGTACAACCATAGTACCCATTATTGATGCTGCAACTGGAGCGACTGGCATAGGCCCTAACTCACTAACAGTGGCCAATAACACCCTGTTTTTCTTTACGCTTTCCAACCTAAGTCACGGTCAGGAATTATGGAAGGTTACGACAGCGGATATTGCTTCCATTGTGGCCGATATTCGCCCTGGCCCGGAGGGATCGGAGCCACGCATGTTTACGACGGTTGGCAACACGCTAATGTTCACCGCTGATGACGGAATCCATGGCCGGGAGCTTTGGAAATCGGATGGGACGAACGCAGGGACGGTATTGGTGCAGGATTTGGTGACAGGGCTTGAATCTTCGGATATTGTTCAGGTCAATGGATTTAGGGCAGTGCGCGGGGCAGATTTGTTTTTCTCTAGCTATGGTGTGGGCGGACTCGAGTTGCGGCGTTCGGACGGTACAGTGAACGGTGTTGTCAATATTCGAGACATTGGACCGACGAATTCAACTCCCAGTGAGTTCGTCAAAATGGGCAATTTCACTTATTTCGTTGCAGACGATGGTGAAACCGGTCGCGAACTTTGGAAAACGGACCACACGCAGGCCGGAACGCAGCGCGTCGCCGATATCATCCCGGGCGCAAGTGGTTCAAGTCCAAGCAATCTCCTCGTTGTGAAAGCGACCAATGGCAATTTGACCCTGTTTTTTGTAGCCAAAGACCCAGCAAAAGGCCGCGAACTTTTCAAATTGGAAAATACAGCCAACGCTGTGCCCACCTGTATTTCAGACATCTTGGCGGGTGCTGGAAATCCGACGATAGAAAATTTGACCGCAGTGAACGGCACGCTCCATTTTACCGCCTACAGTGCAGCGTTTTCTTATGCTAGAATTTTCAAAGTCAATTCCTCCAGGACAGCCGTGCAGACAACAGGTGGTGAAATGACTTCCGCCGACAACCTGGTGGCTAGGGGTAGCACCTTGTTTTTTACCCAAAAAGGTCAAAACGGCGAACCTATGCTTTGTAAAATTGAAAATGGTGTTACCACAATTATCAAAACCTTTGACTTGATTCCGGGCGGCGGATCTCCGATGCCAGCAAAACTCACGGTGGTGGGTACCACGCTTTTTTTTACCGCCGCCGATGCTGCGAAAGGCCGCGAACTGTGGAAATTGGAAAACACGGCCAATGCCATCCCACAAGGAATCTCGGATATCATTGTTGGCCCGGGCAGTTCGGGGATTGACAACCTGACGGATTTTAATGGTGTATTGCACTTCACGGCCTCTAGTGGACAAGCTACAGGCGACCGTTTGTTCAAAACAAATGCTGCAAACACATCGGTGGCTGCGGTGGGCGGTACTATGTCGAATGCTGACAATCTGATGGCGGCGGGCTTTAAGTTGTTTTTTACCCAAAGCCCCGAAGCGGGTGCGCCACACCTTTGCAAACTTGAAAACGGTACTACCACGGTGCTCAAAACCTTTGATTTGCTTTTGGACGGGCAATCTTCCATCCCACAAAAACTCACGGCTGCCGGCGACCAAATTTTCTTTACAGCTGCAGATGCCGAAAACGGTCGCGAACTTTGGAAATCGGATGGGGATACCACCATGTTGGTCAGTAATATTCGAGATGGGGTAGGTGGAGCTAATATATTGGAAATCCGTTTGGCTGGTCAAGACTTGTTCCTTTCGGCCAACAACCGTACGCATGGCCAGGAACCCTGGTTTCTTGCCAATGCTTTTGCGTTGCAAGGTGGAGCGGCGGAGGCTCGGCTTGTCGTACCAGTGCCGCTTGTCATTGCGGATGGAATCAAAGTGTACCCCAACCCGGCTACCCATTTTGTCCAGGTGGATTTGCCAGAAAATAACCTGACTGGCACATTGAGCATCGTCTCCGCATCCGGCCAATTGGTCCGCTCGGTGCAATCATCCGAAGGAGAAACAAGTATCCAGCTGGATGTGCAGGATTTGCCAAAGGGTATTTACCTGGTTCGCTGGGTGCAATCGGATAATCAGGTGGTGGTAAAAAAATTGATGGTGCAGTAGTGCGGATAGGGTTGATGGGGGTTTATGAGGTTGATAGGGTTTATGATTGCGCTCGACAAGCGGGAATTATAAACCCTATCAACCTCATAAACTCTATCAACCCTATACCCCCCCCAAAAAACCTATCGCATCAAAACCATTTTCCCAATCCCGTTTTTGAAAAAACCATCGACGCTGTCGTTGCCCATCAGCTCGAAATTGCTCCGGTCTGCTTTTTTGGCCGACACCCGATACAGGTAAACGCCATTGGCCAAGCGGTCGCCAAATTGGTCGGTACCATCCCAACAAAACGAACTTTGGTGCGTGCCGATGTACATGGGGCCAAATTCGCTGGCGGTGATTTCGCGGACTACCTTTCCGCTTACCGTCATGATTTGAATAGAAAAATAACTGGGTATTTCCCCGCCGGTCAGGGTGTACACAAAACAGGTAGAGGTTGAAAAGGGGTTTGGGTAATTCAACACGTTCCCAAAACTGGAGCGGGTGATCACTCGAAAGGAAGTCTCGTAATCCATGCCAGAAAGGTTGCCAGAAGCATCGCGACCATTGACGCGCAACTGGTAAGTCCCGTCTTGCGTAAAGACCGGCCGAAACTCAAAACGGGCCTTGTTGTGGTTATCACCGGCGTCTACGGGCAGGAAAAGCACCCGAGGGTCGTTCCATGCGATGTTTTCCGCGAAATTGTCGGGGTGCGTGAGGGTTAACGAAAAGGTGCTGGTATCGGAGACTTTGAGGAACTTATTTTCGTCGCGCAGCGTCACCACAATAAAGGGTTGGGCAGAGACCAGGTCGCCCTGAAAAATATGCAGCCCATCAAACGTGACATCGAGTATCGGGTTGGCCCGGTCCGGCACGACGCTGAAATCTTGGATGAAGACATTGTTGAAATGCTGCTGTTCCGGCTGATCGTTGGCAGGATTGGCTTCCAAGGTGAGTCGATGGCGCCCGGAAAGCAAGCGGGTATCGGCTTCGAATCGAGCCCAAAGGGTATCCCCGATGGCCAAGGGTTTGACCCGTTGCAAGGACTCTAGCCCAAGATTTTGGTCGTTCTCCAACCTGAAACGCAGCAACAGGCTGTCCATCCCAGATTGCCCAATGTTTTCAAAAACAATGGCTGCGCGCAGGCGGTCGCCCTGTTGCAAGGTGTCGTTATGAAACAACAGTCCTGCTGCAGGGTGCATCGCACCTTCGGGAATTGGTTCGTACAAAACCCGCAGTTTCGCAATCGCGGGCATACTCCGCTGTACGGTATCCAAGGCCGAAACCTGTAATTTCAAATACGGAAAGACATTGGCAGAAAGCGCGGTGAGACTTGTTTCTGTTTCATTTTCAAGCACATAGAGCAAGGTGTCGGGCATGTTTTCCCGCAAACCGACGACGGAGACTTGTAAGGATTCCCCAACGGCGTCAAGCGCAGCGTGTTCCCATTGCAGACTACCCCAACCGCTTGCCGGACCGATGGTCACGGTTTCCATCTCACCGCTCGACCATTTTGCCAAAAAGTTGCGCCGCAACTCCACCGCTTGAATGGGGTTCAGCACCACCGTATCTACCGCTTGAAAGGAAGGGTCGTTTTGTCTGAAAATCAGCCCGTAAGGTTTGGAGCCCAAGGTTTGCAGGTTGCGCACCTGGCGTGCCCCGCGTTGTTCCAGCAATTGAAACAAGTTCGTTCCATAACTCAAGGAGTCGGCCGCCCATTTTTCCGGGGAGAAACCGAGCGAATCCTGGGCCGGGTTTTTTAATGCCAACAAGGCCACATACCAGCCATCCGGGATGTCTTGTTGCAAAAAGTTCATCAAAGCCACCCGCTTGAGGGAATCATTGGTGTCAAAATGATGAAA
>JALHPW010000098.1 GCA_022842255.1 Saprospiraceae bacterium
TCATGCTTGAACGTATCAAAAACAAGGTTTTCCAACAAATCCATACTGGAAACCTGGTGTACAATACCTGCTGGGAAGACCCCCGCTGCGACCGCGAAATGCTCGAGTTAGGGGCCGATAGTCGGATCGTAATGCTCACCTCCGCCGGTTGCAATGCACTGGATTATCTGCTGGACGACCCCGTTGCCATCGATTGTGTGGACATGAACCCGCGGCAAAATGCATTGCTCGAATTCAAGACGGCCTTGTTTCAACACAGCGACCACGAAACCCTGTTTGATTTTTTTGGATGCGGGAAACACGAAGACCCGGACGATATTTTTCAAGATTTACTTAAACCGAATCTGAGTCCTTACGCCCAACAATACTGGGAAAACAATCTGCATTTTTTTCGAGGCACAGGGATCCGGAAAAGCTTCTACTGGCATGGAAGCGCCGGGTCTGCTGCCTTCGTGGTCAAAAAAGTGCTTGAAGCCAGTCCACAAACCAAACGGCTCATCCACCGCCTTTTTGAATGCCAGGACCTGGAAACCCAAAGTGAATTGTACCATCGCTTGGAGCCCCGTTTGCTCAATTTTTTTACGCGCTGGTTGTTCAACCGGCATGTATTTCAAAGCATGTTGGGGGTGCCAGAGATTCAGCAGAATTTAGCGAAAAAGACCTATCGCGATGGCATGGCCGGCTATGTAAAACAATGTTTCCGAAAGGTCTTTACCGAGCTCAGTGTGGCCGACAATTATTTTTGGAAAGTGTATCTATTGGGCTCATATTCAAGCGATTGTAGCCCTAATTATCTCCGAAAAGCACATTTTGACACCCTGCAAAACCGGGTATCGCGAATTCAAACCCATACGGCCACCCTCAGCCAATTCCTTCAAACCAATCCCGGACAATACACCCATTTTATCCTGCTAGACCATCAGGATTGGATGGCTGCGCACAACCGCCCGGCGCTTCAAGAAGAGTGGCAATTGATTTTGCAAAACAGTGCGCCCAACGCCAAAATCCTGATGCGCTCGGCCGCTGCGGAGGTAGATTTTATCCCTGATTTTGTATTCCAACGCGTTCGTTTTGATAGCCAAAAAGTCGCCAAAGCACAACAATCTGATCGGGTGGGCACCTATGCCAGCACACTTTTAGGAAATCTAAACTAATTTTATCCCATGGAAAGCTTACAACTCGATCGTGGAATGGAGAACAGCCAAGTCAGCACCATCCGCAGCTATTATCAGTTGCACGCCAAACTTTACCAGGCCACGCGCTGGACGTTTTTGTTTGGCCGTAAACGGATGCTTGATGCGCTCCAATTGCCACCGGCCAGCGATAAAACCATCCTGGAAGTGGGTTGTGGCACAGGACACAATTTGAATGGACTTGCCAAGCGGTACCCGAACTTGCAACTGATTGGCCTGGACATTTCCCCTGACATGCTTCAGGTGGCTGCCAAAAAACTGATGCGATTTTCCCGCCGTATCCTCTTTCTTGAAAAACCCTATAGCCCAGGTGCCTGGCAATTGCCCAGCAAACCCGATGTGGTCTTGTTTTCGTATTGTCTGACCATGATCAATCCCGGTTGGGAAGCGGCGCTTCAACGCGCTCATGACGATTTAGAGGAAGGCGGACACATTGCGGTGGTGGATTTTCACGACTCGCCGTACCGTTTTTTCCACCGCTGGATGGGGTTTAACCATGTGCGCATGGACAACCATCTACTCCCTTTGTTGAAAAAACACTTCGACCCAACGCACCTTGAAGTGCATCAAGCTTATGGCGGGCTTTGGAGTTATCTGATCTTCGTTGGAAAGAAAAAGCAGGGCGTTTAAAACCGCAGCCCAAGGGTAGCAAATACCGAACGCCCATACCCATTCACCCCGGAGCCATGGGTTCGATAATCCACGTCAAACAAATTTAAGGCCGTCAGTTGTACTTGCAAAAAACGCCATTGATACCCTGCGTGTAGGTTCAACACGCGCCATCCCGGCGTGCCGCCTTTGGGAATCCGGTTGTCTTCGGTATCGCCTTTGGCCAGTCGGTCTTGTTTGCCCGCAGCAAAAACCTCCGCCCCAAACGACCAGGCAGCCGGTTTGAATTCCAGTGCCAAACGCCCAAAAACAGGCGGAATACGCCGCATGGGTTCTTTAGCCGTCAGGTTTTGACCATACGTGTACGTGATGGTCCCTTCTGCTGACCAATTTGGGGCAAAATCAAAGGTCCAAGCCGTTTCAAGTCCCTGAACATAGGCTTTTTCTGCATTTTCTTTTTGATACAAGGGATAGCCCTGCATGGTTTGGGTGTCCTGTTTGATACGGGTAATCAGGTTGCGCAATTCGTTGCGGTAGAGGTAGAATTCGCCTTGCAAACGATTGGTTTTCAATTTATAACCCAATTGAAAGTTTATGGAGCGCTCTGGTTTCAGGTCGTAATTAGGCGTTTCAAATCGAAAATCTACAATGCCCAAGGTCCCCAAGTCGTCGATATTGGGCGTGCGAAAACCTGAATTGGTGGAGACGAAGACGTTGGATTGCCGGTTCAATTTGTAGAGCACGGCGGCGTTGCCCACCAGGGCCGAAGGACTGAGTTTGGCGGCTCCAATGGTTTCGTCTTCTACCTGAATCGCGAATGTATTCCAGCGCACACCGGCGGTGAAATTCCAATGTTTCAAATCAAATTCGTGCAGGGTATAAGCTGCAAGGCTCAACATGGTTGCATTATCCGGATATAGCCCGCGTTTGGAGGTGACTTCGCCTGTATTTTGATTAAGATCGATGCGGGTACTGTTGACCAAATCATGGTAGACCTCCACGCCGCTATTGCTTGACCATTTTTTGCCAAATACGTTGGTTATCTGAGCATTAGCACCCAAGGATCGGACTTGATCGTTTTCAATACGCAATATACTCGAGCCATTTTTTCGACTTTCGCGGCCTTCTTCCGTTTTATGCAATGAAGTCGTGACACTCATGGATTTCCAGATGCCACGGTTCAGGGATTGTTCAAGACGCGCGTAACTCAGCACGCGGCGCTGTGGCTCGAATTGGTTGATGGCAAAATTCTCCAATTGTACTTTGTGGAATACGGGCACCTCATTTTGTCGCACATTCTGGTGTGCGAGGGATAAGGTTGTCGTTTTTGAAAGGGCGATTTTACCCTTTAAATCAATATCGAACTCCCGATAACCGCTTGGATTTTGTCGCCCTGTGGTATCGCCGCCCACCAAATCGCCGAACGAACGCCAGGTAATCCCCGCGCCAAAAGCCGTGCGGCGTGTACGATGCTGCAATTCGGCCCGCGCAGTTTGTTCCATACCCTGTGTAGCCCCGCGCAGGTACACCCCTCCTCCCAAATCTGCTTTTTCAGAGAGTTCCAGGCTGCGGCTGAAGGCCTGTACGGTGCCCCCGAGTGCATCCGACCCATATTGCACAGATCCACCGCCACGCAGGGCTTCTATTTTTTCTAAGGAAAACAAGTCCAGGGTATTGAAATATTGGTTGGGCCCATACCGAAAAGTGGCGTTGTTGAGCCGAATGCCGTCTATGAGCAACAGGGTCTGGTTGCCGGTCAGGCCACGCAAAAAAGGCGAGCCCCCACCATGATTGGTTTTTTGAACAAAGAGTCCGGGCAGCGCGGACAAAGCTTCCGGACTGCTGCGAAGTTGTCGGGATTGTATGGTCTTTGACTTGAGTACTTGAATGGCTTCCGGGGTGAAAAAGCTGGGTTTAGCACTTCGCTGGGCAGTCACCACCATCGCCTCCAGAGTTCGAGTGGTATCTGTAAATGTTTGAGCAGCAACCAACTGAACAAGAGACAACAGGCAATAAACAAGGTGGTAACGAAAAGCGTAAAGGCGCATAAACAGGATGTTTGCCGCGAAGGTAGAATGGGCCAGGTTAAGCGAAAATTAAATGCTTGGTCTGCCTTTTTTTTCAATGCGCGTAACATATTCCGGCTTGCCTGCGTCTCCTCCCCACATTACTTCACTTTTTCAACTATAAGCTATGAAACATTTTTTCTTGTTGCTTCTCGTCACACCCCTATGCTCCCCTAACCTTTGGGCCCAAAACAGTGCCCTGCATGATTTTATCGATCAACACAAAAACAAGGAGGGTTTTACCTATGCCTTCCTGAGCAAAGACTTGTTTGAGGTTGCCACCAAATCCAGTATTCAGCAAGAAGATTGGAACGGTTTGCACAACGTGGTCAAAAACATCGGAAGCCTAAGCATTTTGGTTGCTGATGAGCTTTCAGATGCGCTGCCCTTGTACAAAGAAGCCAAAAATCTCATCCCCAGCGATGAATTTGATGAACTGCTCACGGTTCGCGACGGGAACGAAAACGTACGCATCTGGGTCAAATCGGAAGAGAACATGGTCACCGACTTGGTTTTGTTGGTGGGCTCTCCCCAAGATTTTGTGCTGGTTTGTTTTGCTGGAAACCTGGAACTGGGCAACCTTGCGGAATTGGCCAGCCTATTCGAGACCGGCAAAGTGCAGCAATTGGCCAAAACCTCCGAGGCCGTTGCCATTGATTTCAGCATCAGCCCCAATCCAAGCAATGGGCAATTTACCATCGCCTATTCCGATGAGCAAGACCCTCCCAGCCAATTGAGCATCCTTGACCAAAACGGCCGACAGGTTTCCATGATCAGCCTCTCCGGCGCAGCAACTCAGCAGGTAATCTTGCGCGATTTGAATGCGGGAAATTATTGGTTGCAATTAATAACACAACAGGGTAAGGTGGGTGTGAAGCAGGTTCAAATTGTGAAATAGGCAATTTGCCAAGAGGATGTCTCTACATCACGTTTTTCTTTTTACCGCAGAGGCGCAGAGGCGCAAAGTTATTGGTAATCAAATTTTTATACCTCTGTGTCTTTGCGCCTCCGCGGTAAAAAAACGCTATGGAGACAACCTCTATTAATACGAACTTCACAATGACTTCAACTTCAAACCACCCCAAAATCCGACCGACCGACCGACCTTCGCTGCCAAACAATATCCATGAAAGCAGCATTTTCTACCCTTCTCGGCGCAGCCCTCTTATGCACAGCCTGCCAAACGCCTAAAAATACCCCACAAACCTCCAACCGCTGGATCATGGCCGCACCTGCCGGCGAGCGGTATTGCCAAATCAATCCCAATGGCGAAACCATTATCCCCAATGGTCGCATCGTAAAACCCATGGGCCAAACCATCCGAATCGCCCCACACCCTTACGGATTGGTGCTTTCACCCGATGGTTCGGTCGCCGTGACGGCCAATTCAGGCAACCGCCCATTTTCTATTACCATTTTAGAAAAACCTGGAAGTGCTGAGCCCAAGGTTCGACAAGTGCCCGAGGGTGCCCTCAACGACCCCAACCTACTCGAAGATGTGTTCATGGGACTTGCCATTACGTCCGACAACCGCTCGGTGTGGGTAGCCGGAGGACAATCAAACAAAATATTCCGTTACGACCTGCGCACTGGGGCAAAAATCGACTCCATTCTTTGCGCCCAGCCCGACAACCCGGATGGCTATCTCGGGGATTTGGCCCTGTCACGTGATGGAAGCACGCTCTACGTTTGCGACCAAAGCAATTTTCGTCTGATCGTGGCCGACACGCGCAGCCGTAAAGTGAAACATTATGTCCCTGTTGGGCGCTATCCTTTTGGCGTGACCCTTGCGCCCGATGAAAAAACAGTGTACGTAGCCAATGTTGGGATGTTTGAATACAGTCCGCTCAAGCCATTGAAAGACAATGACTTAAAAGCGAATGGTGTCGATTTCCCAACCTCGGCCTATGGCTCGAAAGAAATGCGGGAGGGTTATAAAACAGATCGCGTGGAGGTGCCCGCGCTGGGCGACCCCAATGCTCCAGAATCCTTCTCGGTTTGGGCTGTGGATTTGGCGGGCGCAGCACCCAAGGTGACCCATAAAATCAAGACCGGCTTTTTGGTCGGTGAAAAAATAGAAGGCATTCCAGCGGTGGGCGGTGCGAGCCCAAACTCTTTGGTAGCCACCGACCAATTCGTGTTTGTGAGCAATGGCAACAACGACTGCGTATCCGTAATTGACCCAAAACAGGGCAAAGTCGTTCAGAATGTTTTTCTAAAACCCCTAGGCCAAATGGCCCGATATCGCGGGGTAATTCCGTTTGGTTTGGCGCTTTCCCCAGATCAAAAACGATTGTATGTGGCAGAAGCGGGTATCAATGCCGTGGCAGTAATTGATGTGTCAAAAATCGCCACATCCAATGATTCAAAAACAGCACCTAAAGGAGCCGCTACGGTACTTGGGCATCTCCCAGTTGGTTGGTTCCCTTCCAAATTGGCCGTTTCGCCCGATGGCAAAAAACTCATCGTGGCCAACGCAAAAGGTTTTGGAAGCGGCCCAAATGGCGGCTATACGTTCAAGGAAGGTCCGGAAGGCAGTTACATCGGCCATTTGATGCATGGTTCGGTCACGACGCTCGATATTCCAGCAGATGCGGAATTGCCCGCTTGGACGCAGCGGGTGCTGGATCAAAATTTTCGCATTGTCCAGGAAGGCACAGCTTCAAGCCAAACCGAAAACTTGAACCCCATACCAGCGTTCCCCGGACAAAAAGAAAGCCCTATCAAACATATCGTGTTCATTTCCAAGGAGAACCGCACTTACGACGAGGTATTTGGACAATTGAAAAAAGGCAAAGGCGATGCTGCCATTGCCCGTTATGGTTATGCGCGCTCGTTCTCAAACCAAGCCAAGACCGCCCAGGTTGAGCAAGCCACCATCATGCCCAACCACCTGGCCCTGGCCTATCGATTTGGGGTTTCCGACAATTTTTATGTGGACAGCGACCACTCCGCCGATGGTCACCGCTGGTTGGCCAACACCTATCCCAATGAGTGGATGGAAACCACGGTATCTGCGGGTTATGGTGGTCACCGCGACCACAAAACTGGCAGTAAAGCAAAGGGTCAATATGCTTGGACGGGGGGGGCGGGCGCCATTTTCCCGGAGGATTACAACGAGGCGGGGTCGCTTTGGGACCATTTGGAGCGCAACAAACTCTCTTTTTTCAATTTTGGCTTCGGGACAGAGATGGGGTCCAATTTCTCGGATTCCACCATGAAATACTACGGCCAGAAGGTGTTGGTCAATTTCCCAATTCCAGGGCCGCTCTACGGTCGGTCTTCCGAAAAATACGCGACCTTCAACATGGCTATTCCCGACCAATTCAGGGCGGAAGTGTTCATGGATGAATTCAAGGAAAAATGGCTTTCGGGCAAAGAAAAAATGCCACAGGTACTGACCCTGATGTTGCCGCAAGACCATGGCGCTGGCGAGCGTCCGGACGCCGGTTATCCCTTCCGGGAGAGTTACATGGCCGACAATGACCTGGCACTGGGACGGGTAGTGGAATTTTTGTCGCACACACCTTATTGGAAAGATATGGCCATTATTGTGACCGAAGATGATGCGCAAGATGGTCAAGACCACGTGGATGCACACCGAAGTATACTCATGGTCATTTCGCCCTATGCCAAAAAGAACCACGTCAGTCATACCCACACGAGCTTCGGGAGTATCTTTAAAACGATGTGGAATGTCTTTGGTGTGCCGTACTTGAACCAATACGATGCCGGCGCCTCGGATTTTGGCGACTTGTTCACCCATCAACCCGATTTCACGCCTTATTCGGCCTTGCCTGTGGACCCACGGGTGCTGGACCCACAGAAACTGCTCACCCCTTTTGATGCAAGATTCGACTGGAAATCGCTGTTGGAATCGCCCAAATTGGACAATGTGGAAGACTTTATCAAGGCCAAAAAGGAGGGCAATTAATCGCCCCCATTTTTATTTCGCCGCTACGGCACTCATAAACTCTGGGCTGTCAGGCTTCACCTTGGATGCGAAAAAATGCGTGAGTTCGCCTTTTTCGTTGATTAGGTATTTGCAGAAATTCCAGCTAGGCGCTTGGTTGTTCCAGCCATTTTGGGCCGGATCAGTCAGCCAGCGATAGAGAGGCGCCGTATCGTCGCCTTTCACCGCTACTTTTTCAAACATGGGAAAGGTGACCCCATAGTTTTTTTGGCAAAACTCCGCAATGTCCTCCGCAGAACCAGGTTCCTGGCCCAAGAAATCATTGGAAGGAAATCCTAGCACGACCACATTTTCCTTGTTTTCGTTGTAATATTTCTCCCAATCGGCATATTGGGGGGTATAGCCACATTTAGAGGCTACGTTTAGGACGACGATTTTTTTGCCGCGAAATTGTTCCAGGGACACCGGTTTCCCATCCAGGGAATTGACTGTAAATTGAAAAAACGAAGAAGGCATATTTTTAACGATGGCCACTTCAGCTGGGCGTGTGACCACTTTGGTGGCATCAAAGCAAGAATAAAGCAGAGTCGCAACAGCGATGAAGAGGAGTGAAAGTACGGTTTTAATGATCATGATTGAGCGTGTTATACTGTGATTAAAGTGATTTTGATGATTTGAGTGATAGAAACTCCTGATTTTTAGGTGATTCCAAAACTTCAACTTTCAAAACCACTTCGCGTTGACTATATAACAGCCCATAACACAACAAAACCGCAATGGTTTAGGGAAAACGCGCTTTACACCAATTCTGACGCCAGACCAAAGCTCATGGTCATACCCGCACCACTCAAACCGTTGACGATCCAAACCCCGGGTTCTACCTCAGCTACAAAGTCTGTCTTGCCGGGCAATTTTGGATAAACTCCATGCCAGGTCTCGGCTATGGCCGCATTGGGGAATTGTGCGAAGGTATCCAAGTAGTTCAATATCAATTGATTAATGGCATCGCTATCAAAAGGTGAAACATCCCAGCCGTATTCGTGGCTATCCCCCAAAATGATTTCGCCGCTGTGGTTTTGAGAAACCAACACGTGAACCCCATACCGGCCAAAATCCGGATTTTCTGCCGCATAACGCTCGCGGACGGGCTCCAGGCTTGTTAAATGGGCAAAAGAGGAATAATGCAAGAGGGTCAACCCTGCGCAAAGTGAGGGCCCGAGTTGCCAGTCGGCTGGTTGCGCACTTGTCCGAAGCATTTGCAATTTGCACTTGGTAATGCCGCTCTCCCGAAAAACACGCGGGTACAAGGTTTCAAAATCGGCACCAGAGCACACAAAAATGCGTTCGGCCTGCCAGAGTTCGTAAAAATCAGAAACAAGCCCTGAATCTACATGGGTAATTGCCGAGCCAAATCGAAACGCCACACCCAGTTCTTTTTCCAGGTATTCGGCCAATTGTGGAATGGCCTGCCGGGGCGAAACGGTGCATTCGGTAGCACTCCATAACCCGGCCCGAAGTCCTTCGGTCTTGACCGCTGGGCTATGGGCGGCCACCTCGCTTGGGCTTAGGAGTTTCAACGCATAACCAGCGCCTTTGGCATATTTCAAAAAATCGTGCAAAACGGCCACCTCGTCTTCGTGATAGGCGAGCTGAAGGGAGCCATTTTGTTTTACCTGAACCCCACTTTTTGAGGCAATATCCAACCAGGTTTCCCGGCTGCGCATGGCCCTATCCAACAGTGGGCCCGCAGGTTGACCAATCGGCCAAACCAATCCAAAATTGCGTACCGAAGCGCCAATAGCCCTCGGGTTCCGTTCAAATACAATGGTTTTCAAACCTTTACGGGCCGCAGCGTAGGCGGTTGCGAGGCCGACGATACCTGCGCCGATGACGGCTACGTCGAATTTGTGATTGTTCATACTGAATTTGTGATGGATGGAAGGGTTGAATGGGGAAGAGCTGGGGGCGTCAACTGGGGTCTTTTTTTCCAAAAATACGCCCAGGAAAGACAGACCGTAATGGCAATCAGTCCTGCGCCGAGGTAACAAAGTCGACTAAAAAACGACAGCCAACTCATCTCGCCCGCGCCAAAATTGCGCCAAAGCAATACCCCAACGCTACCGAGATAACCTATGGAATCAGCTACATACATGAGGAACCCGACATTGCCCGCTTCCTTGAAACTGGCCATCAATCGGTCAAAAAGCACCCCATTAAAAAGGATATAGGGCAAAAAAAGGCCAAATCCGGAGGAAACCATCCACCAAAAAGGCGAAATCAGGTCGTTTTGGAACATCCAGGTACTGCCCACCAAAAGCACCGCCCCACCCAGGATGAACCCGTGGTTGAGCCAAAGAGCGCGGAAATTCTGCCGGATAAAAATCATGGCGCCAACCAGGATCAAGCAAAGTGCCGCAATGGGCAATTCCGCAGTGGTCAAGATGGCCGCTTCGCCAGCGTAGCCGAGTTCTGACCAGATTTCCACCGCAAAATTGTCGCGCACATCGCGCACAATGGTCAGCACCAGATAAGTCAATACCAGGGCAGTCAAACCCGGAGCATACCGCCGGAACAAGGCTCGTCGTTCCGATGCGCTCATGCTCCGGCGTTCGGCCCGTTGGTTGCGGTCTTGTTCGTTGGGCGGCGGCAGGTGTTCGAGCAACCAAACACAAACCAGCAAAAGGGGCAAGAACAAAAGCCCCGTTACAAAGGGCATCCACATCTCGGAAACACCTTGCTCGTCGAGCAGCCATTTCCCGGTTGTTTTCACAAACCCGGAGGAAAGGATGAAGTTGGTACAAAGCGCAGCAGCCAACAATTCTGTGATTCTACGTCCCTCTAAATAACTGAATATCAAGCCCCAAGCCATTCCCAATGGCAATCCGTTGAGGAACATCCAGCCAATATTGTAAGGGGCGGGCGTGAGGGCAAACCCTAGCAAGGCAAGTTCTGCTATGCCGATGATTACCAGCAATATCATTGCGCGTTGTGCGGCCCCCATGGCAGCTATGACGCGAATGCCAATGAATTTTGACAACGCATACCCAGCCACCTGGGCCATAACCAACGCGATTTTGAACTGTACACCCCAGATTTCCAAATCGGCGTACGTTCCTGCCGTAAAGGGTTTTCGAAAGGCATACACCGAACAATAGGCCGCAAAGGCACTGAACCCCGACAGCAATACAAAAACGAAGGGTGGTGCTTTGGCGAGGCGCTTACTGAGGGTGGTTGATCGAAGCATTTTTGGTCAGAAAGCCGCAATGATAAACCCAGCCGCAAATGGCTTCCAACGCGCAACACAAACACAACCAAGACTTAACCACCGCTTAACCCACCATGCTTTTCCTTTGTGGCGAGGTAACTACCGTGTAAAGCCCATGTTTCTGAGACCATTCCGCCCCAACGACAAACGCCATCTGCAACAACTGTTCTTCGACACCGTACACGCGTTGAACGGGCCCGATTTCACGCCCGAACAATTGGAGGTATGGGCACCCGCAGCGCCCCATCGGGAGCAGTGGTCAAGATTGGACGAACAGTCTTGTTTTGTGGTGGAGTTCCAAAAACAGATTGTCGGTTTTGCCAGCCTTTCGGACGAGGGTTGGATAACATTCCTCATCGTGCACAAAAATTTCCAGGGCCGTGGGGTAGATCGGAAGAGC
>JALHPW010000099.1 GCA_022842255.1 Saprospiraceae bacterium
GAACTTTTACCCAATATCAACCTTAGCAATTTTGCTTGGAACTTTGACGACCCGGCATCGGGCGCGAACAATACTTCCAGTTTGGAAGATCCTTCACACGCATTTTCGCCGGCCGGGACGTATGATGTTACGCTGACCGTAACCGCAGCGGGTGGTTGTACCTCAAGCGTTACGAAAGCAGTGGAAATCCCCGATTCCGACCCTCCGGTATTTGCAGAGCCTTTGGGGAAATGCGCAGGCAATGCCCTTGAGTTTCTCGCTACACCCAACTCCGACATACTCGAACTTACCTGGGATTTTGGAGATCCACCCAGCGGCCCGGCCAACGATGCCATGGGCAATACCGTGTACCACAGTTTCCCTCCCGGCACCTACACCGTAACAGCTACTTCGAACAACGTGTATGGTTGTACTGCCTCCTTTACCCGTAATGTGACCGTGCAGGCCAGTACCCTGAGTGGCAACGTCAGTCCAGCCAGCCCTGCGCCAATTTGCGAAGGCACCAGCATTACCCTCACCGCCCCAGCCGGGGCCGTGTCGTACCTGTGGTCAGACGACAACAACACTACGACCCAAACCCTGAGCGTTGGGGAAGAAGGCTCTTACCGCGTTACGCTCACCGATGCCAATGGCTGTACCTATTCACCTCCTGCGGTCAATGTAGAAATCAACCCATCGCCCGATGCCTTGATTAAAGCGTTGTTATTCAATGAATTGGGGCAGGTTATTGGAACAGAAACCCCTACGGTTACCATTTGCCATGGGGAAGATGTAGCCTTGCAGGGTTTCAGCAATGGCTTCGTCAATTACGCCTGGTCGGGTGGCAACGGCATAGACCAGATTGTGTATTTCACAGACGACCGGAATACGCTGTTGCCCGTTGGCTCACATTTGTATTCGGTAACCGTGACCAATACCAGTACTGGTTGCACCGCGGTTTCAGCCCCATTTTTAGTGACCGTAAATCCCGTTCCAACCGGCTTTTTCGTCAGCAGTCCTACAATTTGTGCCGGCGACCCGAACGTGTTGACCTACAACGGGCCTACGCCCGCCAACTGGCAGTTTTTCTGGAATACCGGTGCGAGCGGCACTTCCATTACTACGGAAGAGGCCGGAAGCTATTATATTCGGGTAATCAACGAGTTTGGCTGTGAGGCCAAGAGCAATACCCTCGCAATTCTGCCTGGGCCACCAGTGGCAAGTATCCCAGCGGGATGCCATACCCGATGCAGTCCAGACACCCTGTGCATCCCTAATTTGCCCAATATTGCTTCCTGGCAATGGTATTTGGATGGGAGCCCAATCCCCGGCGCTACTTCGGCCAATTTTATTGCGCAACAAAGTGGCACGTATTGGGCGCAGCTGACCGACTTCTTTGGTTGTACCGCAGAAAGTGACCCGTTGTCGCTCACACTTTTTACCGGATTTGGCAATATTCAGGGCCAGGTTTGGTCGGACGTAAACAACAACGGTGCCATTGACCCGGCAGACACCCTGCTTTCCGGGGTGACGGTGGTGATATATCAAAACGGGACGCTTTACGGAGCGGAGACCTCTGGCGCGACGGGCGAGTTTGTATTGACCAATGTGCTTTCCACCAATTACACCTTCTCCGTAGACCCATTTTCGCTGCCGCCCAACTGGTCAATCATCATTGGTCAGGACCAAACCACACTTTCCGGCTGCGATGTGGAAGGGGATGTAGATTTCTTGCTAGAATTTGGTTGTCAGGCATTTGGGACCCTTCAGCTATCAGCCTGCCCAGGCGGCTTTGCTACCTACAATGGGACCAATATTTCAGCGGGTGGTTCCCAAACCTTCCAATTGAGTAGCCCCAGCGGTTGCGATTCCACGTTGGTAGTAAGTGTAATCACGCTGCAACCCAGTGCTAGTGCACTCAACCTGAATGCATGTCCAGGAGGTTCAGCAAATTATAATGGAACAAACATACCGGTGGGCACAAGCCAGAGTTTCACCCTCACCAACTGGCAGGGATGTGATTCCATCGTGAACGTGAGCGTGACGGCCTTGCAACCAACATCCAGTTCGCTTGCATTGAGTGCTTGTCCAGGAAGTTCAGCGAATTACAACGGTACGAACATCCCCGCTGGAACGACACAAAGCTTCACCCTGACCAATTGGCAGGGCTGTGATTCCATTGTGACCGTGAGCGTGGCGACTTTGCAACCTACCTCAAGTTCGCTTGCATTGAATGCTTGTCCTGGCAGTTCAGCGACATACAACGGCACTAGTATCCCTGCAGGAACGACCCAAATATTCACCTTAAGCAACTTTGTGGGCTGCGATTCTATCGTGACCGTGAGCGTGGCTACTTTACAGCCAAGTTCCAGTTCGCTGACCTTAAATGCTTGCCCAGGCAATACGGCCAGCTACAATGGTACGAACCTCGCCATAGGGGCCTCCCAGGATTTCACTTTTGCCAACTGGCAGGGCTGTGATTCGGTGGTCACGGTGAATGTGACGGCCTTGCCCACTTCGGCATCTGCGTTTAGCGTAGGAGTTTGTCCAGGGGAAACGTATCCATACCAAGGTACTACACTGACGGCAGGTACGGTTCAGAGTTTCACGCTCAGCAATTTTGCGGGCTGCGATTCGGTGGTGACCGTCACGGTTTTCCAAAAAAATGTGTCTTCTAATGTGCTGGATGTGAGTGTCTGTCCGGGAGAAACCTATCTGTACCAAGGGGAAGAAATTGAACCAGGCGATTCAAAGGAGTTTCATTTTGTGAATGCTGAAAATTGCGACAGCACTGTTACCGTCTTTGTTTCGGCATTTCCGGAGACTGTTTTTGAATTGAGTTTTGAACCTTCTTGTAGCAATGCGCCCACGGGAGAATTGGTCGTAACCAACCTCTCTGGAGGTTTAGCGCCCTTCCTATATTCGGTAGACAATGTTGATTTTCAGGACAGTACACGGTTTGTCAACCTAGACGCTGGCAATTACACGGTATACGTAGAAGATGCGAACGGTTGTGTTTTTGAGCGGGATACAGTGCTGCAAGCCATTCCGAAGCTGGAAATTCAACTGGCCAATGGTATCCTGCCCTGCGACAGCGCTGGGGTTCGGTTGGATGCCTTGGTGTTGAGCGGCGACACCGCCGCGCTGACTTATGCCTGGTGGAACGGTGAACAAACCCCCAGCAGTACCGCCACAGACGCTGGCGCGGTGTGGGTGGAAGTCACCGACGAATGCGAGACCGTTCGAAGCGAAGCTTCCGTGCAATGGGCAGAATTGGCGGAAGACCTAGACATTGTGTACATCCCCAACGTGT
This sequence comes from Saprospiraceae bacterium, assembly GCA_022842255.1. Taxonomy (GTDB): domain Bacteria; phylum Bacteroidota; class Bacteroidia; order Chitinophagales; family Saprospiraceae; genus M3007. The sequence continues at coordinate 3,293 of JALHPW010000099.1, forward strand.
TCATGCCCGATGCACGGGATGCTACAAATGCTGAATTCAAGCCGTTTTTTGCAACAGGTATCACCTTGTTGGGTTTCCATTTTGAGGTGTTTGACCGTTGGGGCAACAAACTTTTTGAAACTTCCAACACCTCGGATGCTTGGGGCGGGATATTCCGCGACCAAAAATTCAACCCGGGCGTGCAGGTCTGGCATTTGGAAGCGGATGTTGCCATTTGTGGGCGGGTGCTTCACGTGGAGCGTAAGGGAGATGTGACGGTGGTGCGGTAGAGCTAAATTGGGTCATTACGTCATTGGGTCATTACGTCATTGGGTCATTACGTCATTGGGTCATTGGTCATTACGTCATTGGGTCATTGGGTCATTGGTCATTACGTCATTTTATTGGAAGCCCCTGCTGATTTGCGAATCAGCGGGGGCTTTTTAAGTGTTGAGCAAGTTAAATTGTTGTGTTTACTTCAATTCGGCATTTCCAAACTGTACACCTGCCGAGGCACACCAGAGAATGGCAAACTTGAAGTCGTTTCCGACTGCCGGTTCAACTTTGTAAAAATGTTCACCGGGTGTTGTTACCAAATCCAAACGCCGAAATGAATTTGGTGCGTTGAGTGTCAGGTTCTGATTTTGAGAAATATACACCGTTACAGCCCCCGTCGAAAGTGAGGCATTGAAATCGGAAGCGAGGCGCAGCCATTGAGTATTAGCTTCATCACTGCCGAGTTGTGCAGTGCCTTCGGCGTTGTAGCCGTTTTGTTCCATGAAGGCACCAGACCTATTTGCTGAAAACATACCGGAGGGCATCCCTGGATTGCTCGGGCTGTCAACGGTATCGTCTTTTTGACAAGAAATGAAGGTTAAGCATAGCAGAATCGGCAAAGCAGTTATTTTGCAAGACATGTTAGAGATTTTTGAAAGTTAAGAAAATGGGTCATCGCTCGTATACAACCCCAAGTGAAAAATAGGGCGCGATGTAGATGTTTCGGAACGGCACAATCCAGTCGCTCCCTGTCAAATACGTTGCTGAAACACCCCACTTTTTGTTGATTTTGTAGAATGCTTCTGTGCTGACAAGGGTGTAGGTAGTGGCATCTCCGCGCACAAAACCAAGGTCGGAGTGCTGACTTTCCCCGTTGCTGAATTGCGCCCGGAGTTTGGCATTAATCCAGAGCGGTTTCCAGGGGTTGTAGCCAATTTCTGCTCCGAATTGATATAGGTCTCGGAATCGTTTCCCTTTATATTGGGTCCGAAAATTGTAAGCCGTGAAGGCGGAGGCATACATTTTGCCAAAAGCCTTGGATGCTGCCAAGGTGGTCCATACGTTGAATTCGCCATCTCCGGTAGGCAGATTGATGCGATCGTCTGGGAACATTTTATTGGCTGCGTATGCATTGGCACGTCCAGTTGGTATTTCGGGCGCTATACTGACCGATACTGGGAAGCGATTGCTTGTCAGGCGGTATTTTGCTTCTACACGTAAATCGCCGACACCTGCGGCGACTGCCGCGGTTTCAAAACTATTGAGCCGCAGGAGTGGGGCTTGCACTATAAAACTGAGTCGTGGGCGAAAGCCGTATTCGGCATACAGGTTGAGAGACGTTTGGCGAAAAGCGCTTGTTTTTACCGCTTCCCCGTTTGGGTTGAAATAACGTTCGGCGTTCAGGTGCGAGCCGTCGAGTTTGACAAACCATGATTTGTGTGTCCGTGTCCAGCCTCCCTGTGCCATCAATAAGTATGGCCAAATCAAAAGACCAATAGAGCATATTCTTTTCATCTTCTGAATGAAATTTAAACTTGTTTCTTCTGCAAAACCCGGCGATGGGGCTTTTGCCACCACCCACCGGGCACATCAGAAGATGATTGAAATCTATTGCAATTTCGCGTAGCCAAACGGTACGTTGGCCGAACCGCACCACAAAATAACGTGTGTAAATTTGGCATCGGCCACTGGGTCAAGGCGGAAATAGTTTTCTCCGGCTTTGGAAACTGGCCCAATCAAGCGGAGGAGCGGGTTGCCATTCCCTGGGTCGGGCGTGAAAGTCATGGTTGTGCTGAGGTAGACCGTGACCGTTCCGGTAGCAAAAGTGGTGCTGAAGTCGGAGCCGAATTTAAGGAACTGAACCCCATCTTCGTCGGTGCCGAGTTGTGCGGCACCCTTTGAGCCTGTGGCGTTTTGTTCGGTGAACGTGCCGCTTTTGGAAACCGTGAACGCGCCTTGTGGTTTGGTCGGGTCCACAATTACTTCGACTTCTTTTTCGCAAGCGGAGAAAAAGGCAACCGAGTAGAGGGAAAACAGGGTGAGGAGAAGTGCATTGAGTTTCATAATCAATCAACTTTTGTTTGGTGAAAATTTAAATTCTTCAACAAAAGTGAAACTCAAGTATCACGAAAGTATCACAGGCTTGGCAGGGCGGTCCGATAGACCGGCATCGTAAACCGAAAAGTGGTGAGGGCATCGTTGGATTCTGCCCAAACGCGCTCGCCGTGCAGCTCTACGATTTTTTTCACCACCGTAAGTCCCAATCCAGTGCTGTCTTTTTTGCGGTTGGAGGATTTAAAATATCGGTCAAAAACGCGGTCGAGATGCGCTTCTGGGATGGGATCGCCGCTGTTGCAGACCTTGAAATTCAATGCCCCATCTTTTTCAAAAATGGTAAACATCACAAATCCGCCTTCGTACACGTAACGGAGCGCGTTGTCCATTAGATTTTGAAGCACACGATCAATCCACCTCAGGTCGGCGAAAGCCAAAGGCAGGTTCTCAGAAAAGTCGGTGAGCAGTTTGACGTGTTTTGCTTCAGCCTGTAGCTGATATTTTTGGAGTGTATCTTGGGCAAGTTCAGCGATATTAAAGGGTTCTGGCTCAATTTGGATTTGCCCAGATTCCAATTTGGACAAATCAAACAGGTCTGCAACCAAGCGATTGAGTCGATTGGCTTCCGACAGTGCGACATGGAGGAATTTTTCCTGTTCGGCGTCGGAAAGATGGTTTTTTTTCAGGATGATTGTTTCCAAATAACCCAAAATGCTGGCCATGGGTGTGCGCAGATCGTGGGAGAGGTTGGCAACCATTTCCCGGCGAAAATTATCGAGCGCGGTCACTCGTTCGAGGCTTTGTTGTAGCTGCACATTGATGCGTTTGATTTCCATATTGGCCGCAGAGAGGGCCTCTTTGTTGAGGCGTTCTTTTCGCAGGATGGGTTGTAGAATCCGAACCAAGAGTACTAAAAAGAATGCTCCAGCCAAAAGCCCGATCAACAGGTTTTTCAAAACATCGGCTCGGGCATGGGCCATAAACTCATCAAATTTTTGGTCGGCCTGCACCAATGCTACCATTTCTCCCTTGCTATTCCTGACTGCCGCAAATGCGGAGAGCCAAGTGCCAAATTCGTCTTGATAACGCGGAATCATAGCTCCTTCGGCGTGCTTTTCCATCAATAATGCAGGTGCCGAGTGGTAGGGATGTCGGAAATAGGGCGTTTCAGCTGAAGTTACCCCAAAATAACAGGTGTTGGTACTATCCAACACAATGGTGTAGAGCGGCGTACCAAGCATATTGGCTTTGAAATTCTTTTGCAATACCTGATGTATGGCAAGATAATCGGCATCCTGCTTGGAATCACGGATAGCATCTATGGCAGCGTATTTTGTCATTAATCGCTGGTGTGCGTCGCCATCAATTTGCATAGCAAGCGTGTATGCGATTCCGTTCAGGCGCATCAGGCTGGCGTTTTCGGCTTCAGCGAGGCTTTTTAGATATCCAAGACTTAGAAAATAGCCAATCAGCAATAGAAACGCCACCAGCACGGTAGTCATCACCCGACGAAGTCGAGATTTTGCCGAATATTCCAAATTTGTCTCTGACGATATTATCACAATGCATCATTGAATTTGTAACCAAGCCCCCAAGCAGTCAGGATAAACTCAGGATGGGCCAGATCATGCTCGATTTTGGCTCGCAAACGGTTGATATGGGAGTTGACGGTATGTTCCAGGCCTTCGAATTGCTCGCCCCAAATCTCGTCTAAGATTTCCGATCGAGAGTACGGTCGACCGGGGTTTTGCATGAACAACTGCAGCAGTTCAAATTCTTTGACCGTCAATTCAATCCGCGCAGCCCCTTTTTGAACCGTACGCAGTTCCAAATCCATACATAGCCCCCCGCGCTCGATGCGTTGCAATTGATGCTCCATTTGTCGGCTTTCGCGCTGTGTACGGCGAAGTATGGATTTTACCCGGGCCAATAACTCGCCAGGACTGAACGGTTTGGTGAGATAATCATCGGCCCCCATTTCAAGGCCTGTGATTTTGTCCTGTTCTTCCGAACGGGCGGTTAGCATCAAGATTGGGATGTATTGTTGGCGCTGGCGCAGTTGACGACAGATTTCCAAACCACTCAAGCCCGGAAGTGTAAGGTCAAGCACAAGAAAACCATACTTTCCGCTCAAAGCTTCATCCAATCCTTGCCAACCCTGATTTTTGACCGTAACCTCCGCGGGCAAATCACGCAAATGTATGGCCACCAAATCTGCAATGTTAAGGTCATCTTCAACAACAAGGATATTCATAATACAAATATGGCTTATTATTTTGAATCTTAACCACCAACAAATATTGAGCTGAATTATCACAATAGTATCACGGTATTCTGTGCCGTGTTCCCCAAATGGCAGCACGGCCCGGTATTCCGATACCGAAAGGTTATTTTTGTAAACAGTTAGCCCCCGCTGATTTGCGAATCAGCGGGGGCTTTTTTATTTCATCAGCATCGAAACCTCGTAGTTTTTGAAACCTATGAGGTTTTTTTTCAAAAAAATGAAAAAATATTTTTCTGCTAAGTAATTCATAATCAAGTATTTAAAAAATATTTTTAAATTATTTTCCAGAGTACCCGGCAAAAATAGGTTCTATGTATTGCAAAGAACCTTCCCGTACCCTTATCTTTGCAGCACCAAGTAGAGAAGAACAAAGCACAACAAGAATTAAGCTATGCAACCAAGAGTCAAAATCACCCTTTCTGTTTTCACCTTCGTAGCCATGGTGCTCACAGGGTTGGCGGCTGCAGAACAAGTGCCAACCAAACAACCCAGGGGCAATGAAACGCTCCTCAGTCCCAACATCGTCAGCCTGAGTCCGAAGTTGGTTCGAAAGAAAAACCAATTTGAAAAAGACGACAAAACCCTACGGGCCATCGACTCGCTTGCCCTTCAGTACAAACCAGCGAAGTAAGACACCATTCATCTGAACAATGTAAAAATTATGGATATCGAAAATGCAAAAGCGCAGATGCGCAAAGGGGTGCTCGAACTATGCATCCTTGCCATCATTGAGGAGGACGAGGTGTATCCCAGCGACATCATTTCGAGGCTCAAAACCAACGACCTCATTGTGGTGGAAGGCACCTTATACCCACTCCTCACCCGACTGAAAAACGACGGCCTGCTAGACTACACCTGGCGTGAAAGCAATGCAGGGCCGCCACGCAAATACTTCAAAATCACGGACTTAGGTCGACAATTTTTGGAAGCCCTTAGCAGCAGTTGGCAGCAATTGGTGCATTCGGTGGCACAAACGGTTGGCAAACCGCAGCCCGCTAAAAAAGCCCGAAAATCAGAACCAACAGAGGAGGCCTAAAAGTTATTGAGTTAGTCAGTTATCAGGTTGTTGCCCGGAATTTTCTTTCAGAATAACCCAATAACTCATTAACCGAATTACCCAATAACTTCTTTTCAAACTAACATCAAGCAATGAACAAGATTCTGAATATCAATTTGGGCGGTTACGCCCTTACCATAGACGATGATGCGTACGAGTACCTCTCGGCCTACCTCGACAGCATACGCAGGCGGTTCAGTGAAAGCGAAGGCCGCGACGAAATCATCGGCGATATTGAAGCCCGTATTGGCGAACTGATTAGCCAAAGCATGGGCACCCGCACCATTGTCATGCTCCCCGATGCCGAAGCTGCCGTAGCGGTAATGGGCAAACCGGAAGATTTTGGTGGCGAAGAAAGCACTGCCAGCAGCGGTGGCGCTGGAAGCAGCAAAAAAAGCGGAAAAACGGCCGTCCGCACTGGAAAACGCCTTTTCCGCGATGAGGAAGATGCTGTGGTAGCCGGTGTTTGTTCTGGCCTGTCAGCCTATTTCGGCATCCAGGACCCCGTTTGGATGCGACTGATTTTTGTGCTGCTCGCATTCGCTTCCTTTGGTTTCTGGGCACCTGCCTACGTCCTGATCTGGATTTTGGTGGCCCCAGCCAAGACCGCTGCCGACCGGCTTGCCATGCGCGGCGAGCAGGTGAACATGGACAATATTGCCCGTGAGGTGGAAGAAGGATTTGACCGTTTGGGCAAAAAAGTAAACGAATTTAGCACGGATGCAACCAAAAAAGGCAGTTCAGGTGCACAGAACGTGATGAGCACCGGCGTAACGGCCATTGGCCAGGCGTTTGGGTTAGTCCTGCGCTTCCTTGCAAAGTTCGCCGCCTTGATTGCCATTTTGATTGGCATCTCAATATTCCTCGGTTTGGGTGCTGGCTGGATTGGCAGTATCATTGCCCTGATGGTGGGTGCGCCGTATGTGGAATATTTCAGCCCATTTTCTTCCGGTTGGACCTGGTTTGGGATACTCAACCTGTTCTTCTTGCTCGGCATCCCGGCCATTGCGCTCGTGCTGTTCTTTTCACGGTTATTGTTCAAAACCCGCACGCCTTCCTGGGTCAACGGGACCCTCACGGGGTTGTTTATCCTGAGCGTTATCACCGGGTTTGCCATGCTGCCCTTTGGCATCAAGGAATACAGCCAATCGGGCTCCATTTCCAAGGAAATTGACTTGTCCGAGCTGCGTACCGACACTTTACGGGTAGAAGCGGTGGCCGATCTGTTGGGCGGCCGATACCATAACCACAACGATTTTAACTTTGATGAGGATGGCATCCGTATCAATGAAGAAGGGATGGAAATGCGCTGCCCCTTGGAAATCCGCGTCAATCCAAGTCGCGACGGACAGTACCATTGCACGCAAATCATCAAATCGCAGGGCTCTTCTAGCCTCGCTGCACAGGAAAACGCGAACCGGGTAGGTTATTCCGCCGGATTCTCGGGCAATGCACTTCGGGTGCCCACCGCCTACAAGGTTGCCAAAGGTGAAAAATGGCGGGGCCAACGGGTGCGTATCAACATTGAAGTGCCTGTGGGCAAAAGCATCACGTTCGACGAGGCCATCCACGAATACGCCGGCGCAGACCTGGATGAATACGACGACATAAACGACAACAACTACATCTCGCGGCGCCCCGGAAAGGTGTTCCGCATGGGCAACAAGGGCCTGGTATGCACTGATTGCCCGAACATGGGCGACAAAGACTACCGCTCCGACCGCAGCTATGAACGTTTTATCGTGGAAGGTGATTTTGTGACGGAAATCCGCCAAGGCGATGAATTCAGGGTAGAAATTGAAGGCCCAGCCGCAGAAAAGGAAAAGATTCAGAAAATCCAGACAGGGGATAAAATCACCTTCACCACCAATGGCAAAACCACCAATGGAGCGGTACGTGTCTTTATTCAGACCAATACATTTACTTCGCTCCATGCCGACAACGCTGGTGAAATCACCATTCGAGGCTTTAATGAAGGTCAAGCCAGTATCACTGCCAGTGGAAACAGTCGCATCAAAGCCTACATCGACGTGTCGAACGAGTTTGACATCGCGCTTTCCGACAAGGCTGCGCTCGATTTGACCGGTAAGGGCAACGACCTCGAGGTGAGCCTGACCGATGAAGCCGTGCTGGAAGCCACCAATTGGACCGCCGACCGTGTGGAAGTTTCAGCTTCCGATAAGGCACGTGCCCGAATCTTTGCCAAAGATGACGCCTTGGTGCTCTCTACGGGGGAAAGCTCGGTCCGCGTGGACGGGGGCGCCCGGGTGCGGAACAAGCGGGAGGAAGATTGACGAATTACGATTTGGGATTTACGATTTACGATTTGGGATTTACGATTTGGGAGCCCGCCCTTGCGATATTTTGTCGCGGGGGCGGGCTTTTTTGTGGAATGTCTAATCATTTGGTTGGGTGCCCATGATTGCGGGGGGGGGGGCAGCGTTTTGATTTAATGAATCCAAACGTACGT
>JALHPW010000100.1 GCA_022842255.1 Saprospiraceae bacterium
ACCAAATGACCCTGCTCTCTGGCAGGCCTGAATAACAACTAACTTCCAGTGAATTTTTTGCCTAAAACGTCCTAAGTGTACCCCATGATTCTGAACCAACACACCATTGCCCTTCGCGCCCAATGCGAAGATCTTGTGAAAGACCTTCAGCAACTCAGTCAGGAAATCGGCCACAAAGAACTGGCCGCAACGGTTGGTGAGTTGCGCAATCGGATGTCCGAACCCTTTATGTTTGTCATTGTGGGCGAAGTGAAAGCAGGGAAAAGCAGTTTTGTCAACGCGCTCTTGGAGTCGAAGCGCGAGATTTGCGCCGTTGCGCCCCAACCCATGACCGATACCGTGCAGCAGATTTTGTATGGGGAAAAAGAGGAGCACGTAACGGTCAACCCCTACCTGAAAAAGATTTTCCTGCCCATCGATATCCTGCGCGATATCGCTGTGGTGGATACGCCCGGCACCAACAGCATCATCGAACGGCACCAGGAAATAACCGAACATTTTATCCCGGCCAGCGACCTGGTGATTTTTGTTTTTGAGGCCAAAAACCCTTACCGGCAATCGGCTTGGGACTTTTTCGATTTCATTCACAGCGATTGGCACAAAAAAATCATCTTCGTTTTACAGCAAAAGGACTTGCTCTCGGAAGCAGATTTAGCGGTCAATGAACGTGGTTTGTACGATTTCGCCGTTAAAAAAGGCATGGCCGAGCCGGTCATTTATGCCACCAGTGCCAAGGCCGAGCTCGAAGGCCGCTTCGACCAGAGCAATTTTTCCGCCGTGCGCGATTACATCCGTACCCATGTGACGGGCGGGCGAGGCGCAGCCCTGAAACTGAAGAACAACCTGACCACCTCGCAGCATATCCTCGATCGACTACGAACCGACTTGGATACCCGCACCGAGCAGTTTCGGGTGGATACCGAGTTTCGCAACGACATCCATCAAACGCTGGACAACCAGGAAAAAAAATCGAACCACCACGTTACCCTGCTCATCGAAAACCTGCTCAACGGGTATGATAAAATTACGCGGAACATGGGCCAGGAGCTTTCCGACGGGCTGTCGTTCCCCTCGTTGCTGAAACGTTCGTTTATGGGGCTTTTCAGCAAACAAGCCAGTATTACCGATTGGTTGAACGGACTTGCCAAACAATTGGAACTCCAGCTCAATGCCGAACTCCGAAACAAACTCAACGATGGAGTGGTAGATTTGGCCGATACCGTGCAGCAAATGGCCAAAATGATTGACCTGAAAATCAGGGCCGCAGACACCGTGGTCAAGAGCGATTCTTACATTTTCGAGACGATTTCCGAAAAACGTGCCGCGGTGATGAAAGAATTGCAGGAGGCTTTTTCCCGGTTCATGACCCGTTCTGAAAGTTTTAACGACGGCCGACTGTTTCCGGAAAATGCCAGTGTTTCCCCCAATATTGCCGCCGGGAGTGGGGTAGCGGTCATCGGACTGGTTTTGGCGGGAGTAACGAAAATGGCGGTGTTCGACATCACCGGTGGGGTGCTGACCGGGATTGGGGTGTTGTTCGCTGGGTTTACGGCCCGGGCACAGCGCAGTAAGATTGTAAAAGGCTATGAGGCGGAGATTGCAACCGGGCGTACCCAGATGTTGGAGGCCCTCGATGCCAAGTTGCGGGGCTATGTCAAAACAATAAAGGGTCGGATTGGAGACAATTTTGGAGAAATAGATGCTCTTTTGGCCAATGAGGAAACCCAAATTGCACACTTCAATGCACAGCATTTGGCCTTGCGCGAACGCCTGGAAGCACTGGACAAAGCACTGGAAATCAGCTAAATAAAAGCAAGATTACTTTTTGATAAATTAATAGGTTTCCCTTCGCAAACAATAAATTTTTGTTCAAGTACCTGAACATTGGTATGCTAAAAAATTGAAACTGGCGTTACTTTTGCATGAACAATGACAATGTTTCTTTTAATCCCCATTGCTAGCAGTTCAAAGATAATCCTCAAGCCTTCCCTATCTGCTGGCTTTTCAGAAAAACAACACTATGACGTGCTCCAAAGGGGCAAAATAACTTGAATTTATCACGGCACTCTGCCGACGATATAAAGATGTAATCGGTTTTTGGGATGTCCTCTTCCGCAGTAACTGCGGAGGGGGATTTTTCTTTGTGGGGTTAAATACAAGGGAGGCGGTAACTTGAAGTTATCGCCTCGGTTCTTTCTAAAAATCAAACAGGAAAACAGCAAAACAGGAGAACAGGAAAATTTAAAATTACTAGGGGCTTTAATCCGAAAAAGGCTAAATTTTAGTCTAATTTGAAATCAATTCCCTTTTAATTTTCCTGTTTTCCTGTTTTCCTGTTTTCCTGTTTGATTCCCCTTCCATTTCCCCTACTTGCTCCGCATCCGCACCACCGGACAAATCATTTCCTCCAGGCTAATGCCGCCATGCTGGAAAGTATTCCGGTAATAATTGTGGTAGTGGTTGTAGTTGTTCGGGTACAGGAAAAAGCAGTCTTCCGTAGCAAAAATGAAGGTGCTGCTGATGTTGGGTCTCGGCAGACCAGCCTTTTGCGGGTCTTTGATGGCGAGTACATCGCGGGCCTCGTACTGGAGGTTGCGGCCTACTTTGTATCGCAGGTTGGTGGTGGTTTCACGGTCGCCAACCACCTTCGAGGGGCTTTGCACCCGAATGGTTCCGTGGTCGGTGGTGACGAACAATTGCACGTCTCGGCCTTCCAGTTTTTTTAAGGCGGTCCAGAGTGGCGAGTGCAAGAACCAAGAGCGGGTGAGCGAGCGGTAAGCGCGTTCGTCGCCGGCAAGTTCTTTCAGCACTTCCATCTCCGTGCGGGCGTGTGAAAGCATGTCGATGAAGTTGTACACAATGACCGTGAGGTCGTTGTTCATACAATTCAAAATATTGTCGTTCAGGTCTTTACCGTGGTTGACATTGGTTACTTTGATGTAGTCCCATTTCACGGGTTTGCGGAAGGCGCGTTCGATTTGTTTGCCCAAAAAGAAGTCTTCAAACATGTTTTTCCCGCCTTCATCCGTATCGTTTTTCCATTTGTCGGGGAAATTCTTTTCAATATCCGAAGGCATCATGCCTGCAAAAATGGCGTTGCGGCTATACTGGGTTGCGGTGGGCAGGATGCTGAAAAAATAGCCCTCCTGTTCGGTGCGGAACAGTTCGTTCAGGATGGGTTCGATGGTTTTCCACTGGTCGTACCGAAGGTTGTCGAGCAGCAGCATGATGGTAGGCGTGCCATTGCCGACGTGTGGGAAAATATGCTTGCGCATCATGGAATGCGACATAATCGGGCCCACCTCCTTGGTTCGGTCTACCCAATCGAAGTAATTTTTGACCACGAATTTCGAGAACTCGGTATTGGCCTGCTCCTTCTGCTGTGAAAGGATTTCGCTCACGCCAGTAGCCTCGTTGGCATCCACCCGCATTTCCCAGTTTACGATTTTTTTGTAGGCATCTACCCACTCCGTTTGGTTGAGTCCGCCGGTGATTTCCATGAAAATCTCGCGGAATTCCTGCTGGTAATTCAGTGCGGTTTTTTCGCTCAGGAGCCGTTTGTTGTCCAGAATTTTTTTGAGCGTCAGGAGAATTTGATTCGGGTTGACCGGCTTGATGAGGTAGTCGGAGATTTGTCCGCCGATGGCATCTTCCATCACGTGTTCGGCTTCGTTTTTGGTAATCATCACCACGGGTACGGTGCGGTTTCGGGCCTTGATTTTCATCAAAACCTCCAAGCCGGTAAGTCCGGGCATACTTTCATCGAGGAACACCACGTCGATGTCGGACGCCTGTTCGTAATAGATTTCCACCGCATCGTGGCCATTGGTGGCGGTTACCACTTCATAGCCTTTGTTTTGGAGGAACATCAGGTGGGGTTTGAGAAGGTCGATCTCGTCGTCAGCCCAGAGGATTTTGGTCATAATATTTTGTCTGTTGATGCGGGGATTGGTGGATGGTTAGGGAGCAAGGTGTTCAAACGGCACAATTGCTTTTGGGTTGTGTGGGGAGGAAAAAAGTGTTGCAAATGTCCGAATTTCTGGCTTTGGCAGTACCTTCCATTAGAAATCTAACACCGCTTTAAAATAGTGGTTCGGGTAAAATCAGGTGTATAGGCCACCGGTGCCATACGGTCTTCCATCACGCTGAACCCGTCCGCAATAATCTGTTGAAAAGCAGTCAAATAGTAGGGGCGCTCGGTATTGTCCACCACTAAAAGCCCCCCAGGTTTCAACCGAGGTATTGCTTGCTGGATACAAGAAGGCCTTGCCCTGCCATCCACCAATACTACATCAAAATAGGCTTCCGGGAATTGGTCTATGCAGCGTGCATAGGACTCAAAACTCATGTTTTCCAGGCCCTTTACATTGCTTTTGAAATCATTGGGGTTGCTGTGCGAGCGCGGGCGCGAATCGGTCACGGGCACTGGCGACACAAAAAAGCCACGCCAATGTTGATACCCTTTGGCCGCAACTGTTTCGGTCAGGGTTTTAAACCATTCGGCATGGTCCTCCACCGTTGCTACTTGTGCGACATTTTTGCAGAAAAACAAGGTAGAACCCCCGCCGCCGTACTCAAAGACCCTAAATTCGGGTCTTAGATTTTCCTTCAAAAAATCAAGTGCCAGAAAATTTATCCATGGCAATTCATCTACAACAGAATTACGACCTGGTTGAAACGACTCCGACCAACGTGTTCTATACTTCCAAATTTGTTTGAAATGTGACCATCCTTGCGCATAAACGATTGATTGCCAAACGAAAAATGGTAAAGTTTTTTTCCAAGACATATTGCTCCAATTTGACGCAAAGGAACACAAAAGGCCGAACTCAAAATATCTAACCATTCAATACTATCTCGATGAAATCAATAAACGCACTACTACTGCCCCTTCTTTTTTCATGCCTAGCTATGTTTTCACAAGCCCAAAACATTGGCGGTATTGTCAATATTTATACGCCGGTGACGGCTATTTCAGGCTGTGCCAACCATATCATCACCGTGGAGTCCGTCCAAGGATTTGCGGTTGGCGATGAAGTGTTGCTCATACAAATGCAAGGAGCGACCATCGATACTACCAATACGCCCAGTTTTGGCGATTATGTTGGTACAAATTCCACGGGCTTATATGAGATGAACCGGATTGCAAACATCATTGGCAATCAGGTTCACCTATTGTTCAAAACACTTGGGCCGTATGAGGTAGCAGGCCGGGTGCAGCTCATTCGGGTGCCCGAATATACCGATGCAACGGTGACCAGCACGTTAACTTGTAAAGCTTGGGACGGGTTCACCGGTGGTGTTTTGGTGATTGACGTTGCGAATACCCTCACGCTACAAAGCGACTTGGATGTGAGTGGAAAGGGCTTCCGCGGGGGTGTGGTGGTAGACGCCGATGCTGCGCCGTATGGTCAATTGGGGTATTATTATCCGCCCAACCCAATCGTTTCTGGCCAAAAAGGGGAAGGAGTGGCCATTGTTTCGCTAGATAAATCTTATGGCCGTGGCAAGGCGGGCAATGGGGGGGGCGCTGGGAATTCCCATAATGCAGGCGGTGGTGGTGGCGGCAATTCCGGCGATGGAGGCTTTGGTGGATTGGAATACTACAATGTTCCCAACTCGCCAACCCCAGGTACCAATGGGATTGGAGGCGCTAATGCCTTTTTTGGGAACAATACTCGATTGATACTCGGCGGCGGCGGCGGGGCTGGTCATTCCAATGACAATACCGGGTCTTCGGGTGGTAATGGTGGTGGAATCATTATTTTAAGGGTCAAACAAATCCTGGGAAATTCCCAAAAAATAATCGCAAACGGTCAAACGGTTGTTTCTCTTGGAACTGATCGCAATGACGGGCAAGGTGGCGGCGGTGCAGGCGGCACTATATTCATGCAGGCAAATCAGGTCTTGAGTGCCTTAAAATTTGAAGCAAATGGCGGAAAGGGTGGAGATTGTCTGTTTTTTGTAAACTCCCAAATCATTGGACCTGGTGGCGGCGGTGGAGGTGGAAGAGTGTTGGTTTCCCAGAATTCCCCACTTATAACTTGGGAGAGTTTGGGCGGCAACCCCGGCATAGCAAACCAAGGCCTTAATAATGGGGCGACCAAAGGCATAAACGGGCAATTTAGCTTTGGTGGGGGCATCAGCATCAAACAAGCATTTGAATCCATTGATATTGAAATTCTACAGGATATTCCGCTTTGTCCAAATGAGATCATTGTGCTGGATGGCCAAAGTTATACGGCCCCCGATTCAGTTACCCTAACCCTGCCTGGCTCCAATGGCAACTGCGATACCCTGGCTACCTATATCCTAGTGCTTAAAAACCAGGTTTCCATCAACGAAACCATAGCCCTTTGTCCGGGTGAAACTACTATGATTGACGGCCAAACCTATTCCGCACCAGCCACGGTCAACCTGACGCTAGCAGGCTCCAACGGTGATTGTGACACCCTGGCCACTTATGTCCTGGTGCTCAAAAACCAGGTTTCTATCAACGAAAACATCGCGCTTTGCCCAGGTGAAACCACCACACTCGGTGGACAAACCTATACGGCCCCTGCCACCGTCAACCTGACGTTTGCGGGTTCAAATGGTGAGTGCGATACCTTGGCCACTTACACCCTGGAATTGCTTACACAACCCACCTTCAGCCAAACCATAGAGTTTTGTCCTGGGGAAACTGTGCTGTTGGGTGGGACCAGTTATACGCAACCTGGTGTCGTAATCCTATCATTACCAGCTACTTCTGGTTGCGATACCATTGCAACCTACACCTTGGAATACCTTACTCCGGCTCCTTCCAACGTTGGGATTGTTTGCCCAGGCAATGTCAGTGTGATTACTTCGCCAGGCACCGGGCCATTCGCGGTCACCTACCCTGACCCCACGGCTGCCAGCGATTGCCCCTGCCCTGGACTTGAACTCACGCTTACTGCAGGACTTCCATCCGGCAGTCTTTTCCCGGTCACCAGCACGCCGGTATGCTGGCAGGCTTCCGATAGCTGTGGACAAACGGCTTCGTGCTGTTTTGTGGTCACCGTCCGCGAGGAAGCCCCTTGCGATGTAAAGACCAACGGCTGCATGAAATACGAACTGCTGAACATCACGGCCGATGCTGCTGAAAACCGCACGTATCGGATTCGGGTCACGAATTCCTGCGCCAACAAAATGACCTACACGGCCATCCAGATTCCCGATGGCATGACGGCGATGAGTCCGGCAGAAAATTCCATTTTCACGGCAGAGGTTTCAGGACGTGAATATTTGGTGCGCAATCCCAATTTTTCACCGTTTTATTCGGTGCGGTTCAAGTCCATTGTGGACAGTATTTCCGGCGGACAATCCGAAATCTTCCGCTACAAATTGCCGGCCCAGGCCGACCCGACC
This sequence comes from Saprospiraceae bacterium, assembly GCA_022842255.1. Classification (GTDB taxonomy): domain Bacteria; phylum Bacteroidota; class Bacteroidia; order Chitinophagales; family Saprospiraceae; genus M3007. The sequence goes on from JALHPW010000100.1 coordinate 7,390, forward strand.
TACATCCATATTCTATCGCGGCTGGAACCGCAGGTGTATTATGAGGCGCATCTCAATACCTTCAATTGCCCAATCGGCATCACCCCGCCCGATGGCAATCGACCCACGGTGGAACGAGAAATGAAGCCCTTGCTTTCCCCTGAAATCAGGCTGTTCCCTAACCCAACGAGTGGGACCCTGTTTGCCGATTTGTCGGATTGGGAAGGACAAGATGTTCAGTTGCGGGTTTTGGACAGTCGCGGGCAAATGGTACTACAGCATGCGGTTTTGGCGAATGCCTCGGTGCAATCGATTGATTTGCCGGAATCTTTGTCCAGCGGTCTTTACTTTTTAGAGGTCTGGACGGAGCTTGGAGAGAAGTACTCAGCTCGGTTTGCGTTGGTTCATTAATCGTTGTTTGGATTTTACCGCAGAGACGCTGCGTTTGAACAGCTTGAGTTTCAACACTCCGTGCCTCTGCGCCTCTGCGGTAAATTTTGCATGCAGGTCTATTTTACTTACAGGAATCCACCACAGTAACGGAGAATTCCTTTATAATGGATTTGGTAGTTTTGGTTTGAGGATTGGTAAATAAGAATTCAACCGTGTACTTTTTTTCACCGGGAATTGTATACCGTCTTTGAAATGTGGCGACCCCATCTTTGATTTCCAATTCGTTTCCATCCACGCGAACGCGCATATTTCGATTTTTGGGTCGTTCGTACATAGACGCAAAAACCTCTGCGGTATACCACTCACCTGCCTTAGGGGCAGGGTTTTTAGGTGAAACGCTGATTACAGGACCTGGGAAACATATCATTACATCTTTTCCGCTCATTTTCCTATCTAGGTCTCGTAAAACTGCGGTTTCTGATGATCTAACGCGTGATATGATATTTCGCAAAATCAATAAAATCTCTTCGGTTCGGGCAGTTGGAATAAAACCCCAAAGCCAAGCTTCAGGCAGTTCATAGCCATTCAGCGCCAAATCAGGGAAGGAGGGTTGAAGCGATTCATCGTAGTCAGACAATAATGCGATTGTATCCTGAAATGCCTTGGTTGTTTTTTGAAGCATAGCAAACAACTCGTTCTCTTCAACCTTGTGTTCATAAACCAAATGCCTAAGAGAGGTTAGATCCTGTATGGTTCGATCAGTAAAGCTGACCAATCGTTTTGCCCGCTTGCCATAATCATCGCTTTGTGGACTAGGGTAATCATACTGATTTTTATCGATTGTCATCATCATGGTTGTGTTTTCCCGCTCCAACAACTCCCCAGCCATTTTCAGGGTTTGGTCGGAGGCCAGATTCAACTCCCGGCCTCTCGCACTGTTTTTCTCAAAAATGAGCCAGCCTGACAAAGCAATAATGATGACCCAATAGGGCAAATGAGCGGTGTATTGCATGGAAGATTGATTTTAGCGAGAAACGATGGGGCTCCCAAAAAATTGAGGCGATGGCATTTGCGACCTGTTTAATCGCATTATTCACTAGAAAGAAGGTTGGCAACTGCCTCGTTTATGCCTTTTTATGTACCTTCGCAAGTAAAACATCCGACTCATGGTGGATAAAAACTTAATAGCCAAAGATGTGAAAAGGCACCTTCAGTTGCTCTATGGCGACCGATTGGCAAAACTTATCTTGTATGGCTCCTACGCACGTGGAGATTTTAAAGAAGGTTCGGATATCGATTTTTTGGTGGTATTGAAGGACGAGGAGATAAATAAAGGAAAGGAGATTTTAGCGCTCAGCCATGCGCTTTCCCCGCTCAATCTTACTTATGGCATCATTATTTCCAAACACCCTACGACCTTAGAAGAGTATCAAAACTCCCCTTTCCTGTATTACAAAAATGTACGCCGAGAAGGTATTGAGGTATGAATCTTCCGATTGATAAAATTCTCGAAAGAGCCGATGATGCGCTCTCCGATGCCACATTTAATTTTGAGCATGAGCGGTATGTCGCCTGTGTAAACCGAGCCTACTATGCTGTTTTTTATTGCATTGCGGCATTGTTAGAACACAAACAGATTTATGTTAAAACCCATCAAGGCTCGCATAATAAGTTCAATGAACTTTACTTGAAAACAGGGCTGATGGCACCGATTTTAAACGATTCCTTGGACGTTGTTTTTTCACTTAGGCAAGCGGGAGACTATGATTTTAGAGTTGAAATTACAACTACGGAGGCTATTGCAGCTCTAGAACACGCCCGCACTTTTCTTATTGCCACCAAATCATATTTTGATATATAAGATTGATTCTGCTCCCAAAAAAATTGAGGCGATGGCAAAATGCCACCGCCTCAATTTTTTGGGTGCTATCTGCTAGCCACCTCCACAAAAGCAACCAAAACAAACCTACCATCCCGGAATAAAATTCAAGCCAAAACGCCAGGTCCGTTCACTCTCCGGAGCCGATATCGGTAGCGCGAAATAAGGCTCCAGCACCAGGTAGCCAAACAGGTTCACACGCATCGAAACACCCGTAGAGAAAATAGGCCGGTGTTGGATGAACGCATCTTCCCGCAATTCATCGCGGGTATAAAATGCCAGACCCGCGTCAAAAAACAGGTTCAGGTCCGTGATAAGGAAGTTCGACTTGATCAGCGAAAGTTGACGAGGCCCGGTAAAAGGTATCCGGATCTCAAAATTGCCCACCACCATCTTGCTGCCCACGGTCCGGTAGATAAAATTCGAGTCTTCCGGGGCAGAGTACACATTGCGGTCGTACCCCCGCACGAAGAAGGAGTTGCCCGCAAACAATGGATATTGCAAACTAAACGCCGTAGAAGTGCCTCCCGTACGGGCATAGGCCAAGCCTCGCACCGCAAACGTAAATGGCTTGGCATAGAAGTACTTACGCCCGTCCGCGAGGTAGGTGGTAAACTCAAAATCACCAAAATATTGCTCCACGCCCAGGCGATACCGCCAGCCTTGCAAAGGGGCCGTCATCCCGAAATAAGAGTTGTCGCCCACAAACGCCGCGTTCACGTTGTTCAAATTGAGCGAAGGCCCTTTGGGTTGTCTTTGCCGGTCAGAACCGTAATACCCACCGTCCAGGAAGTAGTAGTCCGCATATTCCGTGACGCGGCTACTGTAAAACTCCGTGGCTGCACCGGCCTCTACCCGTTTGGTGACCGAGAATGGATAAAATACAGTGCCGCCAATACGCTGCTGGAACACGCGTTCCAAACCAAACACGCTTTTCAACAGGGTGGTATTTACGCCCGGCTGTATTTCGATGGGAACATATTCCAGGTATTGGTAACCACCTGTTTGGTAGGCAATATGCGAAGCATTGATACCCCAGCCAATCCGGTTTTTTTGATTGATGTACGAAATTTGACCGCCCGCATCCTGGATGTCGCCATTCAGCACGGCGCCTGCGTATATTTGGTTGTTGCCTAAAATATCGCTGAAAAGCGCATCAATACCACCAGCCAGGCCCGTTTGGGTGCCAAAACTGCTGTTTCCTGTATTGACCCCAACACCCGTGCTGCCACCGAGGTAGTCAAGTTGGAATTTGGGCCTGAACTTCTTGGCAGTCATCTGCGGGTCTTTGTCCGTGGCAGTATCCATGAGCCGCAAACCCGTGTTCACCATGTCCTTTTGTTTGGGACTGAATGGCGGCAGCGATGCGGGCACCTGATCTACGGCACCTGGATCAACTTCTTTGGCCTCAAAATCAGCTTCATTTGCCTGGTGAATGGTGTACCGTCCTTTGTTGTAGTGCGTGTACAGGATGCGGTCGCGGTCGTCGGCGATGGTGATGGCAGGCGAATAAGGGGTAATGCCGGTAATGCCCGTCATCATGTCTGTCAGTTGAAACACCTTTTTTGAGGTCGGATCATAGCGGTACAGGTTGCGGCGACCGTCGCGATTACTGAGGAAAAACAGGTTGCCGTTTTTGTCGTAGGAAAACTTGCTTATACCATCGTCTACAACCTTGTTTTGGGCATCTATGGCGTAGTTTACATCGTTCTTGACAAGCCTGTTGTGTATGGAGTCGTGG
>JALHPW010000101.1 GCA_022842255.1 Saprospiraceae bacterium
TAGCCCCGTCCCAACGTACCCGGAGGACAAGTACGGCTTTCCATGCAGTGGTGCCTTGAACCCACGCAAAGCTTATTGTCCGGCGCTTTCGGATGCGAGCGAAGCTCCAGCAGCCATGACGGGCTAAAGATTGACCCGAATCCCACATCTGGGCAAGTGCGTGTGCAAATCCCGGTGGACGCCAAGGCCAGGCAAATTCGGGTGTTCAGCCTATCGGGACAACAGGTTTTGCAACAAACCATTCAGGATGCCTCCGAAATCGCGCTCGATTTGAAGGGTTTGCCTGCTGGGGAATATTGGGTAATGGTGGGGCGTTACCGTGGTCGGGTGAGTAGGATAGACAAGTAACCCACATTTACCGCTCCGGCCACCAACCATCCAACAATTTCATGGCATATACCAACCCTACCGCCCCAATCAGGTGTTTGAGCGTATGTCCGCTCCAAAAGCCTAGTTGCTCATAAATAGGCTTATCGTAGTGTTCGCACAACTTGGCCAACACATACCAACCCAGGATAAACAGGATGTACCGCACATAAGGCACTTTCCCGGGGTGAAGGAGCATCAGCACCGTTGCGGCCAGCATTGGGAAAAACTGTACCACCGCGTATGGGCGCAAATCGCCCTGCCCTGCCGATTCCGTGAAATGCCAGTACAACACGCTCGCTATACCCAAAGGGAGCGCCAGCCAAAAACTCAGGGTCCCGGCCTGTGGACCAAGGTAATCGTACATCAAGAGGGCAAACAGCGACATAAACATCAGCGTCATGGGTAGCCGATCCCAGAGCAAGGTGTCGTTGCTGGGCATCCAATGATAGTACGCCGAACCAAAACAGGTAATGAAAATGCCCCCACTCAGTACGAAGGGAATCCACCGTGCCACGCCTGCCGGACGGCGGTCATAATGCCTGAAACTTTGCCAAAGACCATACAGCCCTATAAACAACATGGGCAGGTTTGACATCACATTCCAAAAATAGGGGATGCCCAAAATGATGCGCTGGTCGCCATAGTCGTGGTAGGCCGGGTCTTGGGGGATGGGGTCTGCCATACCCAGGCCAACAGAAACTAGGCATAACAACGACAACAGGATAAAAAGTGGTGAAAATGACATGGCGAGCGTAATAGCTTGATATTCAATTTTTTATAGGGTTATATCTACTTGTCAAACAGGCGGCACACTTAAATAAGGCCGGAAGGTAAGCACATTGAAAAAAACTGCAAAGTCTGAGCCTGTGCAAGCCAAAATGCCACTCAATCCCCCCTCAGGGCATTATACCACGCAGTTCTTGATTCAAGTCATTTCATGTACTGTCTACCGAGTAGGTTGAACGTGACAAAAGTCACGCTGTAGCCTAATGACGGTCAGTAAAGCGCGGATTTCGGTGCGGATACCTTTGCATCAAACTTAATCACGATGAGAAGTAAATTCGCTATCCTGTTCTTTTTCGCTCTTTCGTTTGCCTATGGGCAAGGAAACTATCGCGTATCCAACTATTCTTTGGCAATCAAAGGAACCTCCAACCTGCACGACTGGCAATCCAATGCCAACGAAGTCCGCGCTTATGGTTCAATCGCTGCAGATGCCAATGGCTTAAAGGCCATCCAATCGCTCAGCGTGGAAATTCCGGTCAAAACCATCAAAAGCACCAAGGGCTCCATCATGGACAACAAAACCTATGATGCGCTGAATGCCAATAGTCATCCAAACATTACCTACAAATTGGAAAAAGTGACTGGCATGAACCAACGCGGCGGGGCCTACGACATCAACACCTCGGGTTATTTGACCATCGCCGGAGCTACCAACAGAATTGACCTGTATGTACAGGGTAAGGTAGGGGCAGATGGCAGTATCAGCTTCGCTGGCTCAAAAAAATTGAAAATGACCGACTATAAAATCAAGCCGCCTACGGCCCTGTTGGGCTCTTTGACTACGGGCGACGAGGTGGAGATAGTCTTTCAGGTGACCTTGAAACAATACTAAAAATTCAACAACTTAAACTCTCCTGTTTTATGAAAAACGGAATCACCCTCTCTGTCCTTGCGCTGCTTTTTTGCGCAAACTGGGCACTTGCCCAACAACCAGCACTCCAATATTACCGGGGTTGGAATAAAAATGCCATCAATGTCTTTGAACCCTCCAAAAATGACACGGTTGCATATACCGGGTTCAAAATGCGGATTGGTGGTAGCTTTACCCAAGACTTCCAATCCATCAAACATGAAAATAGCCCCACCTATGTGCCAATTTCGGCAGGCAACAACACCAACCGCAACCTCTTGTATGGCGTTGTAAAAGCAGAGGATTCTACCTCCGCAACGCTCACGGGCTTCAACCTTGCCATGGCCAACCTGAACCTGGATTTCCAGATTGCCGATGGTATCCGGGTTTGCTTGGAAAACTACATGTCGGCCCGTCACCACTCCGAATTTTGGGTAAAGGGCGGTTATATCCAAATCGACAAATTGCCAATGCTTGGCAATCCGAAATGGTTTGAAAAGTACCTCCGCGTTAAAATCGGACACTTCCAGCCCAACTTTGGCGATATGCAGTTCCGCCGCACAGACGGTGGCAATGCCTTGTTCAACCCATTTGTCGAAAACTATATCCTGGATGCCTTCTCTACTGAAATTGGGGGTGAGGTGTATGTGTTCCCGGTGGATGGATTTATGGGTATGGTCGGTATGACTTCCGGCTTTATCAACGGTAACATCGAGAATTATCCTGAAGCTGTGAACGCCTCTGGTGCAGTGGCTACGAAAAAAAGCCCATCCATTACTGCTAAAGTGGCGTACGACAAAACATTCAACGATTTCCGATTCCGCTTGTCGGCTTCGCTTTACAACAACAGCAACTCTGCCCGCAATACACTGTATGCTGGCGACCGTACGGGTTCGCACTACTTCATGGTGATGGAGCCAGCCCTGCAAACGAATGGCACAGCAAGCGCAGCATCTGCCCAGTTTACCTCGGGTCGTTTTAACCCCGATGTTCCAAACCGCGTACAGGCCATCATGATCAACCCATTTGTGAAATTTAAAGGTTTGGAAGTGTTTGGTTCGTATGAAATCATCAGCGGCAGCAACTATGCGGACGTGAGTGGCCCGGTTGAGCGCAAGGTTTGGGAGAAACGCAACTTCACGCAGTACTCTGTAGAAGGCGTGTACCGCTTCCTTGCTAACGAGCAGTTGTACATCGGTGCCCGCTATATCGGAGTAAAAGGCGAACCACGGGGTATCGTAGATGCCAACGGCAACCAGTTGGAAGTTTCCATGGACCGGATGGCCGTGGCAGCAGGCTGGTACCCAACCAAAAACATGTTGCTGAAAGGCGAATTCATGCTTCAGAACTACAAAGACTTCCCTACTACGGATTACCGCTACGAAGGCAAATTCAGCGGGTTCATGGTTGAAGCAGTGATTGGTTTCTAAAATTAGCCTGCGTCTTCCAGATTTTTAGATGGAAGAAAGAAACCGCGAGACAGGAAAACCGGAGAATAGGGAAATGTAAAACCACACAATAAGATTCGAAAATGGCTAGTGTTTTGCCTTTTTTGAGACCAAGTGCCACGCAGTTTTACATTTTCCTACTCTCCGGTTTTCCTGTTTTGCGGTTTCTTTCTTGTAGTTGACCAAGATTTCCCATCATTCCCAAAACATTGCAAGATGATTTTCCATACATGCCCTTGGCTCAGTCGTGTGCTGTTCTTTTTTGGGGTAGTCATCCTGATGGGGAGCAGTACGGATGGTACGACCTTCGATCGGAAACGCTATCAAATCCAGGAAGGTAGTCGCTTGTTCATCAAGGGCACCTCGAATGTCAATGCCTTCACCTGCGACTGCGAGGATCAATATCCCCGGCAAGTACTGGAGGTAGAACGGAAGGGCGGTTATGCCCGGTTTCAGCATGTGGAACTTCAATTGAAGTCGAAAAACTTCGATTGCCACAACCGCAAGATTGACAACGATATGCAGAAAGCCCTTATGGCCGACCGCTACCCACACATCAAGATAGCCCTGGTGGATACCTGGCAAAATCCCAAATGCCTCGACGGCGATTGCAAGGATTGGTTCGACGTGCAGGCAAATGTCAACGTCACCATCACGAACGTCACCAAACTACAGTCCATCCCAGCCAAGGCCAAGGTCTTGGGGCCGAATCGCTTCCAGTTGCGTGGCGAAAACGCGCTTCAGATGAGCGCATTTGGGATTGCCCCACCAGAAGCCATGTTTGGGATGATCAAAGTGAACGACTGGATTACGTTTCATTTTGATTTGATCGTGCTTGTAGATGAGGTACAGTGAACCACTTTGCCTATTTTCTCACTCAACATTAAAGGTTTGACAATGAACAAGTTTCTAATCAAAGGCCTGCTTGCGGGCACTATTTTATTGGGGTTAAGCTATGCGGCCCTCTACCTGGTGGTGGCCCTGTTCCCTAGCCTGGCAGAGCAGTATTACGACCCTATTTTCAGTTTTGAAGGCGACAAGGTGGTGTTGTATTTTATCCACCCCTACATCCTCAGTTTCGCGCTGGCTTGGTTCTGGCGCCGTTTTAAGAGCCTATTTCATGGCCCATTCTGGTGGCGCGGTATGGAAATGGGACTGGTTTATGGGTTGATAGCCACCCTCCCGGCCATGTGGATTACGTTCAGTTCTCTGGCAGTATCGCTGGGCCTGGTGGTTTCTTGGTTTGTTTATGGCGTGTTCCAGGCCATTGTGGTGGGAATAATTTTTGCCAAAATCAGCCCTTGAGGTTAAAGGGTTGATGGGGTTTATAAGGTTGATGGGGTTTATTTTTTGCACTTGAAAAGCTGGGCTTATCCACTTTTAGCGTGCAAAAAATAAACCCCATCAACTTTATTAACCCCATCAATCATTCAAAACAGCTTCTTTGTTTAAGCTATTTGAAGGTCCGGCCATAAAGACCGCATTGCCAAGTGACTACTTTTTTGGGTCACTCATCTAACCAGAAAACTTTTTCCTTCCTCAATTTCAGCTGCCAATACCGCAATGGTTTTGGCCGACATTGCCTTGAGCATCCCATCTCGGCAACTTGCAAAATCGTGATGCAATGGACAGGGATGCTCCGCATTGCAGCGCTTGATATTGAGCGCGCATTGGTTGAAAACCAGGCTTCCATCTGTGATTTTCAAAAGCTCGATTAGGGGGGTCTCTGCCGTCTGCTCATTGGCATAAAAGCCACCACTAGGCCCTTTTATTGAGTCCAAGATGCCATGCCTTACCAGGTCTTGCATGATTTTGCCCAGAAAATGGTGCGGGATGTCGAGACTTTGGGATAGTTCCTGCAAGCCTATTTTTTCCCCGTTTTTCCCATGGACGGCAACAAAAGTCGCAGCACGAAGCGCGTATCCAAATGTTTTAGAAAACATGGCACAAAAGTAATCCACTTGACGAAACCGAAGACGGTGACTACAATCAGTTGGGTGGCTGATGTTGCTCATCCGCCCGACTTTTAATACCCAGATACATTTGTGGAGAAAAAGACTTTAAAATCTTTTATTATCATCGAGACAACAGAACTTTCAACTATTTTCCTCACTGTCAATTCCATTTCAGTCATGTTTAGAAAAACACCTCTCCTCGTTGCCATCTTAATGCTCGCCTTTATTGCATGTACCTCAAAAAAGGAAGCAGAAGACGCCGCAAAAAAATCACCCACACCTTCCGAAGCAGCTGCTCCACAACCTGAGGTGCATGGTACTGAGGTAAAAGCGATAGAACTCACCAACCCGCTCAACAAAGAATGGGTGAGTGCAGGGAAGGTTAATTATGAGCTAAAATGTCTTGCCTGTCACAAACTCAGCAACGAAAAGCTGGTCGGTCCGGGCTGGGCAGGCGTCACCAAGCGTCGCGAACCGCTTTGGATCATGAACATGATCACCAATGTGGATATGATGCTGGAAAAAGATCCCGAGGCACAAAAGATGCTGGAAGAATGCCTTGTCCGTATGCCAAACCAAAATATCTCACAGGAGGATGCGCGAAAACTCATTGAGTTCATGCGCTCGAATGACGGGGAGAAGTAGTCTTACCCCGGAACGCCGTTTCGGAAATGATTAAACATCCTCCCGGAATAGCGTTCCGGGGTACTGGGTCGCCTTCCCGGAATGCTGTTCCGGGGTGCAATCAATTAAAAATCAACAATTTATGAAATACAACCATCTTTTGCTGTGCTTGGCAGCAGCTATCGCGCTGCCTGCAATACTGGTTACACCCAGTTGTAAACCTCAAAATCCTGTCTCCGCCGTAGAAGGCGATGCGGCTCAAAAAGTATACGTTGCTCCGGGCAAGTACGACGAGTTCTACAACATCGTATCTGGAGGTTTTAATGGCCAGGTTGCCGTGTACGGCATACCTTCTGGTCGCCTGTTGCGTATCGTTCCGGTGTTTTCGCAGTTCCCAGAAAATGGCTGGGGATTTAGCGAAGAGACCAAGCCCATGCTCAATACCTCGCACGGTTTTGTTCCCTGGGACGACGCCCACCACATCGCCTTGTCCACCACCAATGGCGAGCACGATGGCCGCTGGGCTTTCGTGAATGGCAACAACACACCACGGATTGCCCGTATCAGCCTCAGCACCTTCCGCACTGAAGAAATCATCGAAATCCCGAACAGTTCGGGCAACCACTCTTCGCCGTTTTTGACGGAGAATACGGAATATGCTGTGGCTGGCACCAGGTTCAGTTATCCGATGGACGATGATGACTCTAATCCGGATGTAGACATCAGTACCTACAAACAGAATTTTAAGGGCACAGTCTCCTTTATTGGTATTGACAAGGAAACCGGACGCATGGGTGTGAGTTTCCAGGTGCTGCTGACAGGAGTCAATTTTGACTTGAGCCGCGGTGGCCGTGGTCCATCCAAAGATTGGTTTTTCTTCTCCTGCTACAACACCGAACAGGCCAATACACTGCTAGAGGTGAACGCCTCGCAGAAAGACAAGGACTTCATCATGGCCCTCAACTGGAAAAAATGCGAAGAGTACGTAAAGGCTGGCAAAGGCAAAAAATCAAAAGTCACCTATGCCCACAACGTCTATGACGAAAAAACGCATTCGGCCACCTCTACCATGGAACATGAGACCATTGTGCTCGACCCGAAAGAGTTGAAAGATATTGTGTACTTCATGCCTTGCCCAAAATCACCGCACGGCTGCGACGTGGACCCAACCGGGGAATACATTTGTGGCTCCGGTAAACTGGCCGCCATCATTCCAGTATTTTCATTCAGCAAGATTCAAAAAGCCATCGCCGACAAGAGCTTTGAAGGCGAATTTGATGGAATTCCAGTCTTGAAATACGATGCAGTATTGCATGGTGAAGTGAAAAAACCAGGCCTTGGCCCTTTGCACACTGAATTTGACGGCAAAGGTTTTGCCTACACCTCTTTCTTTGTGTCTTCCGAAATTGTCAAGTGGAATATTGAAAAGCTGGAAGTGGTAGATCGTGTCCCGACCTATTACTCCATCGGCCACCTGAGTGTTCCGGGCGGACCCACCCGAAAGCCACACGGCAAGTATGTTATTGCTTACAACAAAATCACCAAGGATCGCTACCTCCCAACCGGGCCTGAACTCACACAATCTGCACAGTTGTACGACATTAGTGGAGACAAGATGAAGCTCCTGCTCGACTTCCCAACCACGGGTGAGCCACACTATGCGGAGGCAATTCCGGCTAGTTTGGTTACGCCAAAATCAGTGAAATTTTTCAAGATTGAAGAAAACAACCACCCTTATGTGGCCAAGGGTGAAAAAGAGGCCAAGGTGTTCCGGGAAGGCAACAAAGTTCATGTGAATATGACTTCCATCCGCTCGCACTTTACACCCGATAACATTGAAGGGGTGAAAATGGGCGATGAAGTGTATTTCCACGTAACCAACCTGGAGCAAGATTGGGATGTGCCGCACGGCTTTGCGGTGAAAGGCGCCAACAACGCAGAAATCCTCATCATGCCGGGCGAAACCTGTACCCTCAAATGGGTGCCTGATCGGGTGGGTGTTTTCCCAATCTACTGTACGGACTTCTGTTCGGCGCTTCACCAAGAGATGCAGGGCTATGTACGGGTTTCACCGCGCGGCTCAAACACACCCTTGAGCTTTAGCACTGGTAACAAGGCTGAACCAACGGGAGGGGCGAAGTAACATTTAATGGGGATTTGTTTATTTGGGGATTTGGTGATGGTAAGTGCCCGAGTATCTGGGTGCAGGGTCGTCCAAATCCACAAATAAACAAATCCCCAAATAAACAAATCCACAATCCATGATACTTAGCAAAACAACCCGTATCCTGCTTGGGATAGCGAGTCTGACGCTCATCATCACCTACTTCGTGCCCTTATGGCAGATTTTACTTTGGGCGCCCCAGTATCCTGAAGGCCTTACCATGAAAATTTGGGTAGATTCGTTGACGGGTCAAATTGACATCATCAACGGTCTAAACCACTATATCGGCATGAAACATATCAGTGTCGAGATGTTCCCTGAATTTAAATTTCTGGGAGCTTTGATAGGGTTTTTGATTGTGGTCGGTTTGGCGGCGGCTGTGTTTGGCAGCCCGCGTATCTTGTTCTTTTTCACATGGTTGTCTTATGCCTACGGTGTTGCAGCGATGTGGGATTTTTGGCGGTGGGGCTATGATTACGGCCACAATTTGGATTCCAACGCTGCCATCAAGGTGCCAGATATGTCCTACCAGCCTCCATTGATTGGCTATAAAAACCTGCTCAATTTTACTTCTTATTCCGGTCCCGACACGGGTGCGTGGTTCATCATCGGGGTTTGCTTGCTGGCCACGGTACTTTGGTGGTGGGAGTTTTTTAAGGCTAGAAAAATGAAGCTTAAACCAATGTCCAGTACAGGAAAGACAGGTGTGATGTTGATCTTGTTGGGGCTCATGTCCTTTGCTTCCTGCGAAATTGGCCCGGAACCCATCCGATATGGACAGGACAACTGCCACAGTTGTAAGATGACACTTACCGACAAACGTTTTGGCGCAGAAGTCGTGACCCAGAAGGGCAAGGTTTACAAATTTGACGATCTCAACTGCCTGATTGGTTTTTTGAAATCTGACTTCCTCGAACCCAACCAAATCGCGCAAACCCTGGCGGTAGATTTCAAAAAAACGGGTTCGTTTGTGGATGTTCAAAAAGCTTATTTTCTGGAAAGCGATGTTATCAAAAGTCCTATGCGTGCGGATATCGCCAGTTTTTCCGAACAGGCGGATTTGGATGCTTTGAAGGCTGAAGTGGCTAGCGGTACTGTCTTGACCTGGGCTGAGCTGATGAAAAAGTTTTAAATACAATAGTTTTCATTGTTTGATAATTAAAGTCTTGATAATGAGGTTTTTATTTGGCCTTGCCTTGATGTTCTTTGCGATTTGGCTCCCGGCTACCAACCACCATGTCGGACAAGGCCAAACCTTTGCCAACATTCAAGCTGCCTTGACAAACGCCCATGCTGGCGATACGATTTTTGTCCATGAAGGCCTCTACACCGAGGGCAACCTGGCCATCGGGAAAGCCCTTGCCCTCATCGGGATTGGGTACCCGGTTTTGGACGGACAGCACAATTGCGAAATAATTACGGTTACGGCTTCTGATGTTTACATCAAGGGTTTTGAAATCCGCAACAGCGGCCAACTCAGCACTCTCGACGTAGCAGGTATCAAAGTCTTATCGGCCAGCCGGGTAGTCATTGAAGGCAACCGCATTCGTGATTGTAATTTCGGGATTTACCTCTCGGACTGCAACGATTGCCAGGTAACGCGCAACGACGTGCAAGGCATCATAAAAGAAGAGCAAAACAGCGGAAACGGCATCCATTTGTGGAAATGTGCACGGGCTTTGGTAGCTGAAAACCACTTGTCTGGCCAGCGCGACGGCATCTACTTTGAGTTTGTTACGGATTCCGAGATTCGTTACAACCATAGCGAGCACAACTTGCGCTATGGCTTGCATTTTATGTTCTCGCACAACGATCGCTATCACCACAACCGTTTTCACCACAATGGCGCGGGCGTGGCGGTGATGTACTCGCGGCAGGTGCAAATGACGGAAAACGAATTTGGTTACAACTGGGGCAGCAGTGCTTATGGACTTTTATTGAAGGATATTTCGGACAGCCATATTTGGAAAAACACTTTTGAGCACAATTCAGCGGGGGTTTATATGGAGGGCGCCAGCCGGATTACGCTGGAGCAAAACCAATTCCGCGAAAACGGATGGGCGCTTCGTGTGCAAGCGAGCTGCGATGCCAATGTGATTCGCCTCAACAACTTTTTCGGCAACACCTTTGATGTATCCACCAATGGGAGCTTGGTCCTCAACACTTTTGATGGCAACTATTGGGACCGATATGAAGGTTACGATCTCAACCGGGATGGGGTAGGGGATGTGCCGTTTCGCCCCGTCAGTCTCTACGCGGTGGTGGTAGAACGGATGCCATTCGGGCTGATGCTCATGCGCAGTTTTATGGTCTATCTGATGGACAAAGCCGAGAAGATAATTCCGTCGCTAACGCCTGAACAATTAATGGATGAAAAACCGGCAATGAAGCCGCTTACCATTTAAAAATTAAAAACACAATCGTATGAAAATCAACTTCCTTCTTCGCTCTGTGCTTGGACTTATGCTGGTATTTTGGCTGGCCAATTGCACCAACTCAGCGCCCAATCAAGCAACCACCACCAGTGAATCCTCGGCCCCTGCTGGCGGCGGACAATCAGCCGTGCAGGACGATATTTCACAAAAAGATGTGGTGAAAGTTGCCGTTGGCAGCCCTGATCACACGACCTTGGTGACTGCTGTGAAAGCTGCCGATCTGGTGAATGTGCTGTCTAATGCTGGCCCCTTTACAGTCTTTGCACCTACCAATGCAGCATTTGACTTACTGCCTCCCGGCACAGTAGAGGGCTTGTTGAAGCCTGATAAAAAGGAGGCCTTGGCAGACATTTTGCAATATCACGTTGCCGTGGCGGTGTATAAAACCGACATGCTACAGGATGGTCAGGTGATTCCAATGGCCAATGATGGCAAAGTAACCATCGGGGTTAAAGATGGAAAAGTCACGGTCAATGGCGCCAATATTCTGGCCTCCGTGCCTGCTTCTAATGGCATCGTGCATGTGATTGATGCGGTGTTGTTGCCGAAATAATTTACGATTTTGGATTTACGATTTTTTTGATCCGAAAAAAGACCGATTCAACACTTTTCGGATCAAAAAAATCGCAAATCGCAAATCCAAAATCGCAAATCCAAAATCGTAAATCCAAAATCGTAAATCCAAAATCGTAAATCCAAAATCGT
>JALHPW010000102.1 GCA_022842255.1 Saprospiraceae bacterium
AAAGAACCCACATTTTCCAGACAATCAATATCAAGATTGGGGGATCCGTCGTCTGGTGGGAATTGCGTGATAAAGACACGGGAGAAGTCGCCATTTGAGTTGGTTCCGCAACCTTCCACTGCTGCACTGGCCACCAGCCCCCAAGGGTATCCAGCTGGCTGTTCTGCCTCAAGCCTCCAGGTAGCACCATTGGCTGGAACCGTGATGACCTCCATATTGCCTCCCTGCAAGGTGAAAGGGTTGTTGATGGGCGGGGCCATGACTACTATATCTTCCACGACAATATAGTTGGAGGGCACCAACATGTCTGTTCCTTGGTTTACAATCATAAACCGCACTTCATTGCCTGCACAGTACCCATGTACCTTAAGTTCGGCACCTGTCCACAAACCAGGGGTGGTACAAAAGGTGTCAGGGAAAATTTTTGCCTCACTGCAATGTGTTTGCCCTAAAGTAGCGGCGCAATCCAGGATAAAATCTACCCTAAAACTGCCACAATCGCCTTCTGGAACATCTCCCAATTGGAATGTGTACGTATTTCCATTGATGGCAGACCAGGGTATGGTACTTGAAACAATATTGAAGAACGTGTCAAATTGTACCTCAATATAGGCGTTTTCGGCAGGGGTTGTTCCGGTATTGCAATAGCTGATATTGGCTCGGTTATTAAAGCACCGACGCAACATCGGGGTGGACAAATCTACCTGAAGCGATGGGCAAAGCACCTGAGGTTGCAGGCCAAAATTCGCCACACCGATGGTTTGAATGGTAGTGGTAATCCCGGTTACTACCTCAGGGCAGCCTCCCCAAAGGCCCCCAGTGTTGGTTAAGGTTACATCGTAGGTGCCGGGGAGGGTTTCCAATTCATAGTTGCCATTTGGACCCGATCGGGCGAAGTAGGTGCTCACCCCGTCGGAGGCCGACACCGTCCACCCCTCCATTCCAAGGTCATTGGCGTTGTTTTGACAATTTGCATTTAGGTCATTAAATACTCGGCCGATAATTTTGGATGGAAGATTGGGCGCGTTACAGCCTAAATCAGCAATAGAGGTTCCGTTCACATCCCCTTTTTTAACCCCGATGAAATCAACCCCTGTGATATTCGCATCCAAATTAGAGATAGAATAAGATTCTGGAAATGCTGGGGTAAAAGGGTCGAGCGGGTCAGGGAAAACGTAGTCTTTCAGTACAAAACGGTAGTTGTTGACCGGAAATTCATTGATAATCCCAAGAATTAAGGTTCGAACAAGGTTGGTATCGACCGTTGTAATGCTATTGGAGTTGTCAAGATCTGCTGCGATAATTTTATAGGGCGAATCGAACAGCTCCAGCCCCTCCAGATGCTTTACCATGAGCACCATATCATAGGTAGTCACCCCGTTCAAATGGTTTTCATTACAATCCACTGGAAAGATGTTGTATGCCCCACCAGCCTGCAGGGTAAAACTGTAATCGCCCGAATTGGTGTATACGATTTTGTTTTCCGTTCCGGTAACCATGATGGCAAAGCCATCCATTTTAGTCCCTTCGGGCGTTTCCAAGGTACCCGAAACGGTAAACTGTGCGGCTACATGGCTGGCAAAAAATACCAGTAGTAGGCAGAAGAGAGCGGTTTTTGAGATTTGGAGGTATAAGTTCCTTTTCATGTCAAACTGGATTTATCAAGTGAGTAAAATTTCATGATGCAAAAGTGGAGGCAGCTATGGCCCTGAGCAAGGACAAAATTTTAAAATTGTAACAAATTTATTTGAATTTTATTTTTCTATAAAATTGATTTTCAGTGTTTTAAATTTAAATTTTGTAAATAAAAATTTAGCAATATTGCGTCAAATTTTCCTTAAAATAGAGGATGTCACATGGAAAAAAGCAAATTAGCCCAACTGCTCCTTGGTTTTTCGAAAGAGGAGCTTCGCGAATTGGGCAAATTTTCGGCCACACCGTTCTTCAACCCAAGGCCGGAAGCGGCAGCCCTGCTTCGGGTTTTGAGCAAAACTTTGTTGGCCGGAAAACCTTTGCCAAGCAAAGAACAGTTGTTTCGGCAAATTTTTGATAAAGACACTTTCGACGACCACCGGGTGCGCATGGCCATGGCCGCTTTGTTGCAAACCACGGAGAAATACCTCGCAGTGCAGGATTTTTTGCAAGACAAACCGGCTTATCACCTGCGTTTGAGCAAAATATTGCAAACTCGGAACCTGCCCGCCCAAGCCAAAACAGCTTGGCAGGAAGGCTATACCGCACTGGAACAACGCACCCTGCGCAACGCTACGTACCATTATGATTTCTATCGATTTGAGGAAGAACGATACCGGGTAGCACTCGATACGACTGAGGCGGCGCAGGCCAATCTTCAGGCACTGTCCGACCAATTGGACACCGCGGTTTTGTCGCGCAAACTCTGGCAAGGCTGCTTTCTATTGGCCCACCAGGCCCGTTACAATGCCGTTTGTGATTTTGGGTTTTTGAACCAAGTCCTGCCTTTTGCAGAAAAATATCTGGATTTGCCCGCCATTTCCATCTATTACCATTGCTATCTGGCACTGACAAAACCTTCAGAAAGCACTCATTTTCAAGCATTTAAAAATGATTTGCTACATCACGACGCGCTTTTCCCACCCGACGAATTGCGCGACCTCTACATCCTGGCCATCAACTTTTGCACCCGTCGGTACAACGAAGGCGATTTGTCTTTTTTGCGCGACCAACTTGACCTCTATAAAATCGGGTTTGACAAAAACTACTTCCGGTCGGATGGCGTGCTTTCGCGCTTCACTTATCTAAATGCGGCAACCATCGGCTTGGTAGCCCGTGAATTTGACTGGGTGGAAAATCTAATCAAAACCCAGCGCCAATACCTCGAACCAGCCTACCAAGAAAGTTTGTACTCTTTCAATTTGGCACGCCTGGAATATCAAAAAGGGAATTTTGGCCAAGCGCTTCAGCTACTCCAACTGGCGGAGTACAAAGAGACCATGTTGGCCCTGGCTGCCAAAACCATTCAGTTGAAAATTTACTATGAAAGCGATGAATACGATTTGCTAGAATCGCATTTACAGGCCATCGCGGCATTTATACGCAGAAAAAAAGTGATGGGCTATCACCGGGAAAACTACCTCAATTTGGTATATTTTGTACGTAAATTGCTCGAAATGAACCCTTTAGACAAAAAAGCCAAACTGAGTTTCCGCGAAACAGTGGAACAAACCAAACCACTTGCAGAGAAGGAGTGGTTGTTGGGACAAGTTTTGTGAATTACGAATTGCGAGGTACGAAGTACGAGGTGCGAAGTACGATTTTTGCACCAGCTTGAAATGCCAGGGGAGCGCAAAAATCGTACTTCGTACTTCGTAATTCGTACCTCGCAATTCGCACCTCGTAATTCGGGCTACTTTCCTTCTTCAAACTCTTCCGACAAAATGCGGAGCACTTCGCGGACGGTTTCTTCTTCGAGATCGGTGCGGCGAATGAGTTCTTCGGCGCTGAGTTCGAGCACTTGGCGGGCGGTATCGCAGCCAATATTTTTGAAGGTCTCGATGACCCATGGCTCGATGGCGTCGCTGAATTCTTCCAAATCCACGTCGTCGATTTCGTATTCGGCCTGATTGCGGTACACATCGATTTCGTAGCCGGTGAGGCGGCTGGCGAGTTTGATGTTGCTACCTGCTTTACCGATGGCCAGGCTCACCTGGTCGGCGTCGAGGTACACGGCAGCGCGTTTGGCTTCGTGGTCGAATTCGATGGTAGTGATCTTGGCCGGCGTTAGACTGCGCTGCATAAAGAGCGCGGTATTGGTCGTGTAGTTTACGATGTCGATGTTCTCGTTGCGCAATTCGCGCACGATGCCATGGATACGGCTTCCTTTCATACCGACGCAAGCACCGACGGGGTCGATGCGCTCGTCGTGGCTTTCCACTGCGATTTTGGCGCGTTCGCCTGGAAGGCGCACGATGTTTTTGATTTCGATTACACCGTCTTCGATTTCTGGCACCTCCGCTTCCAACAACTTGGCCAAAAAGTCAGGGTCGGTGCGGCTCAACATGATGAACGGCACGTTGTTGCGCATTTCCACGCGCTTGATGATGCCTTTCACCACGTCTCCTTTGCGGTAGTAATCGCCACGAATCATTTCGGTGCGCGGCAGAATGACCTCGTTGCCGGTGTCATCGTCGAGCACGAGGACTTCTTTTTTCATGATCTGGTTCACCTCGCCGGTGATAACCTGACCTACACGCTCGGAGTATTTGCGGTAAATCTCGTCTTTTTCGAGCTCCATTACCCGCGAAACGAGGGTTTGGCGGGCAGCCATAATGGCGCGGCGACCAAAATCCTCGATGGAAAGTTGCTCGTAGCACTCATCGCCGATGGCGTTGGACTCGTCAATGCCCTGGGCTTCGGTTTCGCTCACCTGGGAGAGTTCGTTGGTGACCTCACCATCGGGAACCACCTCCCGCACGCGCCAAATCTCCAAGTCGCCTGTATTGGTGTTTACGATCACGTCGAAGTTCTCGTCCGTGCCGTATTTCTTCTTGATCAGGGTACGGAACACGTCTTCCAAAACGCGCACCATCGTGGGCCGGTCTATGTTTTTGCCCGTTTTAAAGTCTGCAAAGACATCTACTAAATTGACCATTCTTTATTTAATGATGAATGATGAATGATAAATGATGAATCTCTCAGGGTTGGTATTCATCCCTATTAAAACGGCAATTTCACTACCGCTTTTTCAATTTGTTCGTAAGGAATTGGGGTCTCTATTTCCTTTTTGATTTTCTTTTTCCCGTCGCGTTCCACTTCGATGTGCGTCAGGATGATTTGGGTTTCGTCGGCAGATTTCAGAGTGGCTTGTATCTCTGTTTTATCGGTCTTTCTGACCGCCAAGGTCCGGCCTACGTTTTTGAGGTATTGTCGCGGGAATTTCAGCGGCCGGTCAATCCCGGGACTGCTCACCTCTATCCCGTATGTTTCGCCCAACCAGAGGTTCTCGTCCAATTGGTGCTCCACGTAGCGACTGAGTTTTTGACATTTTTCAAGGCTTAGACCTGAGTCGGCATCGGCGTAGATAAAAAGTTTGTTGCCAGGCTTCAATTCGATTTCTACCGTGAAGCAATCTGCGAACATTTCATCGCTGGTGTATTTTGCTTCCAATAATTGGCCGATGCGTTCGGTAAGTTCCATTGAAAATGTGGTCGATTTTTTAATGTGGTCAATTGGGTCATTGGGGTCAATTGGGTCATTTACGCACATTGACCACATTCAACGAATTGACCACATTAGTAAGGCCTACGTGTATAAATCCGCCTTCGCCCTGAAGGGCTTCGGCGGATAAAAAAGAGAGGGAACCAGTGGTTCCCTCTCGTGAATGCGTTCAGAATTGTGGGGCAAAGGTAAGCACGTTTTTTGTTTTTTTACTTTCCTGGTCTTTCTTTCCCATAGTTTTTCAGGGAATTCTGCTTGGAATTGGAACTCGCGCCTCAAATATTATCCAAACGCCCTACTTTTCGCGCAGTTCGAACACCTGTAGCATATCCCAATCGCTCATCGCCCCAAACTTCCAACCATGCAACGCCCAATGTCAAAATTCGTCCTCTTGCTGGCATTTCTGCCCGCCCTACTTGTTGCACAAAACGACTCCACGCTTTTACTCGCCCCGGAACGGCTCACGGAACGCGATATTTTACCACGCGACCTATCCCAAAAACGCACCTTGGCCATTTCTGCAACCCGTTCGTTGGATGCGGTAGACGACTCCCCCTTTACCATCCTGGTATTCACAGCGGAAGACATACTCAGAAACGGGTTTGTAACCCTCACCGATGTGCTTAAAGCAGCCCCAGGTATCCGCGTCTCTCAACCTGGCAATGCCGTGGAAGGAGAAACTTTTATGGTCCGTGGGCTTTCCGGCAATCAATACATGAAAATATTGATCAATGACATCCCAATAAAACCAACAGTAGCCTTGGGGATGCCCATTGGGGCCCAGCTGCCCATTCGACAAGCCGAACGAATCGAAATCCTGTACGGACCAGCTGCGGCCATTTATGGGGATGAAACTTGCGCTGGGGTGGTGAATATTATCCTAAAAGAAAGCGAACGCCCCGTGTACACGCAAGCCGACCTGGGTTTTGGACGGTTTGGCTACAACAGCCTCGACCTCATGTTTGGTGGCAAAATCGGGAAGGACAAAAAGATTTTCCGCTTCAGTTTGTACGGTAGCAGTACGGTCCGCGAAAGCATGGATGTGTTTTATGACCAAAGTTTGTACAATACCAACCAATATCTCCCTTTTGGACTGGATTCCAGGGTTTACCAGCTTGCGCCCAATTTCAGGTATGCGAACGGAACTGGTGACAGCCTGCCGCGCACGTCACAGCTCCCCCACGAGAGTCGGATGTTTGGCATCAACCTGACCTGGCGAGGGCTGCATTTTACCTACCACCGTATGCTTCGTTCGGACCACTCTGCACTTGGCATCAGTCCGCTGGCAATGGGCTACGCCAACCCATCCAACCGGATTGCAGAGCGGATAGAATCGTTCTCGCTTGGCTTTCAAAGACAACGCAAGCGCCGAACTTCGTATACCAATTTTTCGTTTTTGAACTATTGGGTCGACAACAACAGCAGCACGACCTACGTGTTTGACCGTTTGAGCGCCGCCAATTTCCTGGCCCTTGGAGGGCCGGGCCTTAAGGATTCGACTCAACAAGAACTTCTTCAGAACTTATATTCGAAGTATGCCTCCGAAGAGCGATTTTCGGCCGCAAGGGGGTTTGAACTCAGGGCCGATTCACGGATGAGCGTTTTGATTGGCAAAAAGAAACGGCTTCAGTTTGATGCCGGGGCGTACATTAATTTGGCCGCTGGCACCCCACTTTCCACCTATTATTCCGTGCCTGTGGACCTCGCCGTGGATGGGATTGTTTCACCAGCTCCGCTTCAACCACTGTATGTATCCAGCATTGACGCTGCCGCGTTCAATCTTTGTGGGTTTACCCAACTTGCCTGGCGAGGCAAGCGGCTCCATGTGGTAGGCGGAGGCTCCGCGAGTGTCCGTATCGCCGAAGGGGCAGCATTCTCGCCCAGACTTGGAGCTTTGTACCGATTGGACAGCAGCTGGACGGTCCGGGCCAATGTGGCCACAGGTATTCGACACGCAGCGATGTACGGAAGCGTCCAAACCTATCGGATAGTCCAGCCAAATATGGGCCCACTTAACTTGGGCAACCTGTCCCCGAAAACAGAACAGAACTATGCCACGGAACTGGCCTTGCGCTTCACATCCCGAGGCGGTGCCAGTGTAGAAGGCATATTGTTTTGGCAGGAGGCCCACAACCTCTATCGTCCGGGTTATCTGGTGGAAGAACCGGGCATTGTTTACACCCAAGTTTACGGTTACCAAAATGCACCTGGCCTAGCACTTTCTATGTGGGGTGTACAAGGGGTTGCCCGTACCAAAGGAGGCAGTACGGACTTGAGATTTAATGAAAAAAGACAAATCACCCTGTATAGCAGGACGGAACTTTACGTTCAATTTGCCCGTGGGAAGGAGTGGTTTGGCTACAACTTTGAGCCTACGGATGAAGTGCGCAACCAGCCCAAATGGCACACGCAATTCCGCTATTATTTTAAAGCAGGGAAAAAATTTGAACTGGTGATTGCCGCCAACCAACAAAGCTCCACCTTAGGCAAATCCTTTATTTTCAAGGAGTTATATCAGCTTCCGGAACAACCCCGACTCAAAAAATTTTCAACCTGGGATTTCATGTCGCGCCTTTACCTGAGCAATCACTTTCTGGTGTACTTCCAGCTCATCAATGTGTTTGACCGGCACCATGCAGGCATTGACGCCACCGGAACACCCGATGACCTGTTGTACAACCCGCAGCAAGGGCGGCAGTGGAGACTGGGAGTGAATTATAATATGAATTGATTGTTAGATTAAACCGCAAAACAGGAGAACCGGAAAACCGGAAAATTTAGAATTGCGAGGGGCACCCGCTCTTAGTTTTAAATTTTCCGGTTTTCCGGTTCTCCTGTTTTGCGGTTTAACTTTCTCACAAAAAGGGGTTGTACTCCTTCTCGTGCCGCACTGTGGTGGCCGGACCGTGGCCGGAAAGTACCACCGTTTCGTCGGGTAAGCTGAAGATTTGGGTGCGGATGCTCTTGATCAGGGTATCGAAATTGCCGCCCGGAAGGTCCGTACGGCCAATGCTTTCGAAGAAAAGGACATCCCCGGAAAGCACAAATTTCTCTTCCTCGCAATAGAACGAAATACTTGCGGGGGAATGGCCGGGGGTATAAAGCACTTTCAATTTTGTGTTGCCAAACGTGAGGGTTTCGCCTGCTTCGATGAAATTGACGGGCATCGGTTGCGCCTCGCCGAACGGTATGCCGTACATCTGGCAAACTTGCTCGAAGCGCGTCAGCACCTGCAATTCCCCTTCATGGATTTCCAGCCCAATCCCCCAGGTTTTGACCACAAATGGGTTCCCAAATACATGGTCCAGGTGACAATGGGTGTTGATGAGCCGCACCGGGCGCAGGTTCTTTTCCTCGATAAAACGCTTCAATGTTTCACGTTCCTCTGAAGTATAACAACCTGGATCGAAAATGGCGCACTCGCCTGTTTCGTCCCACACCACGTAGGTATTTTCGGCAAAAGGACTGAATTCGAAAGCTTGGACTTGGGTCATGAGCGTATGTAGATTTGTGGAATTGGGGATTTGGTTATTCGAGTGCTCAAGCCTGGGTACTCAAATAATCAAATCCCCAACTAACCAAATAACCAATTTATATTACCTGAAACCCATGTGCATACGGGTCATCGTCGTCTACCATAATCGTGTTGTAGCCGGTTACGATGGCCCAGCCTTCTATACTGGGTCGCATGGCTTTTCGTCCGGCTACGTTGGTTTCTTCCTCGATTCGGCCAATGAACTTGGAGCCGATGATGCTTTCATGGATAAACTCATCTCCAGGCTTGAGTAGGCCCTTGGCATACCATTGGGCCATCCGGGCGCTGGTGCCAGTGCCACAGGGCGAACGGTCGATGGCTTTGTCGCCATAAAAAACAGCGTTGCGGGCCGTAGAACTGGAATCTAAGGTTTTTCCAGTCCAAAGAATATGGCTCAGACCCGCAATGGTCGGGTTTTCCGGGTGGACAAAGGTATGTTGTTCGTTGATCAAGCGGCGCATTTCCCGGGCCCAACCGATGAGTTGTTCGGCGCGAAAATGCTCCAGTCCCGGGAAATTCGGCTGCGGGTCCACAATCGCGTAAAAGTTTCCACCATACGCCACATCGACGCGTAGCGTGCCCAAGTCGGGACATTCAACTGCAATGTTTTCTGCCGCCAAAAAAGCCGGCACGTTCGTCAATCGCACCCATTTCACTTTTTTTCCTTCCTGTCCGTAGCGCACCTGCACCAATCCGGCGGGTGTTTCGAGCCGAAGGTGGCCGGGCGTTTTGGGACTGACCAAGCCTTGTTCAATGGCAATGGTGACGGTGCCAATGGTGCCGTGTCCGCACATAGGCAGGCAGCCGCTGGTCTCGATAAACAGCACCGCCACATCGTTGGCCGGGTCCTGCGGCGGGTATAAAATACTGCCACTCATCATGTCGTGCCCCCTGGGCTCAAACATCAGCGCGTGGCGAATCCAGTCGTATTCGCGCAAGAAATGTTGACGTTTTTCGCTCATGTTCGCCCCTTCCAGGTGGGGGCCGCCGCCCGCAACGAGTCGGACGGGGTTGCCACAGGTGTGGGCGTCTATGCAGAAGAAGGTTTTAACGGCCATTATTGTTTATTGGTGGAACTGGGGATTTGGTTATTCGAGCACCCGAGCTTGAGCACTCGAATAACCAAATCCTCAAATAAACAAATCCACGATCATGGGGCGAAGATTGGGCAAGTTTTCAGAAAAAACAAAGACTTTTGCCCGCATTAGATTTGAACTGCGTAACGCCCGTTTTGGGCCATATTTCAAAGCACTGACCAAAACATGAAAGAACTTAAATCGTACCTCGACGCGAACAAACAACGCTTCCTCGATGAATTGCTCGAACTCCTGCGCATCCCTTCCGTGAGCGCCGACCCAAAATATGCCGGCGATGTGCGCCGCATGGCCGAAGCCACCGCCCAGCACCTCAAGGCAGTGGGTGTGGACAATGTGGAAGTCTGCAACACCGCTGGCCACCCCATCGTGTACGGCGAAAAAATGGTGAACCCCAAGGCGCCCACCGTGTTGGTGTACGGCCACTACGATGTACAACCCGCCGACCCGGTCAATCTTTGGGACAGTCCGCCGTTCGAACCCGTGGTAAAAAAGACCAAAAACCACCCTGAAGGCGCGATTTTCGCCCGGGGCGCCTGCGACGACAAAGGCCAGGTGTTTATGCACGTGAAGGCTTTTGAAATGATGTCGAAAACCAACAACCTGCCTTGCAACGTCAAGTTCATGATTGAAGGCGAGGAAGAGGTGGGCTCCAAAAACCTCGAAAAGTTCTGCCTCGACAACAAGAAAAAACTCGCCTGCGATGTGGTGCTGATTTCAGACACCAGCATCATCGACAACAACACACCGAGCATTACGGTGGGCTTGCGCGGACTTTGCTACATGGAAGTCGAGGTGACTGGCCCGAACAAAGACCTGCACTCCGGCGTGTACGGCGGCGCGGTGGCCAACCCGGTGAACGTGCTTTGCCAAATGATTGCCTCCCTGCACGA
The DNA here is from genome assembly GCA_022842255.1 of Saprospiraceae bacterium. GTDB lineage: Bacteria > Bacteroidota > Bacteroidia > Chitinophagales > Saprospiraceae > M3007. The sequence goes on from JALHPW010000102.1 coordinate 10,719, forward strand.
CACCAAAAAGCGCGTGACCGTCAAGGGTTTCTACGACGATGTGCAAAAAGTGAGCAGCAAGGAACGCAAGGCCATGAACGCCGCGCCTTACGACGAAAAACAATACATGAAAGACCTCGGCGTGTCCGACCTGATGGGGGAAAAAGGCTTTACCACGGTGGAACGCACGGGCATCCGGCCCACGCTCGACGTGAACGGCATCTGGGGCGGCTATATCGGCGAAGGCGCGAAAACCGTGCTGCCGAGCAAGGCTTTTGCCAAAATTTCCATGCGTTTGGTACCCGACCAGGACCCGAAGAAAATCGAAAAGATGTTCCAGAAACACTTTGAAGGACTGGCGCCCAAATCCGTGAAAGTGAAGGTCACGGCCCACCACGGCGGCTACCCGGTGGTAGTACCGACCAATTCTGTGGAATACAAAGCCTCCGAAAGGGCGATGGAACAAGCCTTCGGCAAAAAGCCCCTGCCCCAGCGCGGCGGCGGCAGTATTCCCATCGTGGCGATGTTCGACCAGGTGCTGAAAGCCAAATC
>JALHPW010000103.1 GCA_022842255.1 Saprospiraceae bacterium
CGATATGCGTCGGAACGTAAAAGCTGAAGTAGTGGCTTCTACGTTTGACGAGGCGGCTGAGAACCACGTCCGTTTGGCCAACATCGTCCTGGAAAAATCCAAACGTATGGTAGAGTGTGGTCACCACGTGGTTATCCTACTCGATTCCATTACCCGTATGGCCCGTGCCTATAACACGGTTGCGCCTGCCAGTGGCAAGGTGCTTTCCGGTGGTGTGGAAGCCACGGCCTTGCAACGGCCCAAAAAATTCTTTGGCGCAGCGCGTGCCATTGAAGACGGTGGCTCGCTCACCATCTTGGCCACCGCCTTGATTGACACAGGCTCCAAAATGGACCAGGTTATCTTTGAAGAATTTAAGGGAACGGGCAACATGGAATTGCAGCTCGACCGCAACCTCGCCAACCGTCGCTTGTACCCAAGCGTAGATCTTACCAAATCCAGTACCCGTCGGGAAGATTTGCTTTTGGACAAAGACACCCTGCAACGTATGTTCATCCTGCGCAACCACTTGGCCGATATGAAGCCGGAGGAAGCCATGGAATTTGTGAAAAAGCAGATGATGCACAGCAGCAGCAACGAGGAATTTTTGGCCTCGATGAACCGCTAAGCAAAGCCAAGCTTTTTTGTTTTACACGCCCTCCCTTCACGTTTGATGAGCGGAGGGCGTTGTTTATCTAAAATGTACTGCCGTTAACTTTACAAGCGGACCGCTTCTACATATTTTGGCACGAATTGTGGCAATCATAAATTTGTCAGTCAGTGACTATTTGGACAATTGTGTGATGTTAAATCCGTTTCAAGATGGTTTCTTCGCCCTGACAAAACAAATATGTTCCGTATCCTCTCCACCTGTATGTTCTTCCTGTTTGCGCCCCAGTGGGGTGGCAAGGCGGTGCATGTGACCATGCCGATGGCCATTGTGCTACAGGGGGTGGATGTGTCGCACCATCAAAAAAGGATTGAGTGGGATTCAGTGGCAGTCAAGGACCCCGTGGATTTTGCTTTTGTGAAAGCCACTGAAGGGCATGATTTTATCGACAGCCTGTTTTGCCACAACTGGGACGACCTAAAAAGGCTCGGCATTCGCCGCGGGGCCTATCATTTTTTCCGGGCCTACGGTTGTGGTGATGAACAAGCCTTACATTTTTTGAGTCAGGTAGAAATGTTGCCCGGCGACTTGGCGCCTGTGCTCGACATAGAACTTACCGATGGCATTGCGCCTGAAATCATGGTTCAAGAGGCGCGCATTTGGCTGGAAATCGTAGAGGCACAGCTGGGTATCAAACCCATTATCTATTCCAACCAGCATTTTTACGAACGTTATTTGGCGGGTCATTTTGACCAGTTCCCGCTTTGGATTGCACGGTATTCTGAGGAAAAACCGTTTTTGACCACCGGGAAAAGCTGGGATTTTTGGCAGTTTTCCAATCAGGGTTGTGTGGAAGGCATTTCTAAAAAAGTGGACCTGAATGTGTTTCCCGGTACTCCTGACATGCTGGACAAGCTTTGCTGGTACCCTGATCGTGCCCAAGCTGCTACAGCTCCGGTGAGCCTCCCGTAAATTTTCCTGAACAGGATAGGTTTGACCAAAACATTGCGTTGTGGCATGGTTTGGCTTGCTACTTTTGCAACCTAAATTTTCTACTACATGAAGCATTTTGTTCTAAGCATCGCAGCAGCATTGTTTGCGATTTCTACGGTTGTTGGTCAACAGGCCCAGGTTTCTGAAAAAAACTTGCGCAAACACGTTACGTACCTCGCTTCCGATAAACTAAAAGGCCGTGGCACCGGAACGCCTGAAGAGCGCATGGCCGCCGAGTATATTGCCAAACAATTCCGCAAAATCGGGTTGAGCCCAAAAGGCGATAACGGCACCTTTTTCCACAAATTCAGTTTCAAAAAATCCAGCGACCCGCACGGGGGCGTGGATGAGGGCGCCAAACAAATTTCTGCCCAAAACGTGGCAGGCTACCTCGACAACGGTGCCGAATACACGATTGTAATTGGTGCGCACTACGACCACCTCGGTCTCGGACACGACCATAACTCCCTGGATGCCAACCCGGAAGGCAAAATCCACAATGGGGCGGACGACAATGCCAGTGGCACGGCGGGGGTCATCGAACTGGCCCGCTACTTTGCCAAAAACGGCGTGAAAGAGCAGCATAATTTCCTGTTTCTCTGTTTCTCCGGCGAAGAACTGGGGCTCTATGGCTCCAAAAAATACACAGAAACTCCGACCATCGATTTGAGCAAGGTCAGTTTCATGATCAACATGGACATGATTGGCCGCCTCAACGAGGAGAAAAAAGTGGTCGTGGGTGGAGTAGGCACCGCGCCAGATTTTGTCCCAACCATCAAAAACCTGAAAGGCGATTTGAGTGTCAAACTTGATAGCGCTGGCGTGGGTCCGAGCGATCACACCTCGTTTTACCTGAAAAACATCCCGGTGCTTTTCTTCTTCACCGGACAGCATTCGGATTATCACAAACCTACCGACGATGTAGAGAAGGTGAATTTCCCAGGCGTTAAACTAATCCTAGAAACGGCTGGCCAAGTGATTCAAACCCTAGACAATCAGCCTAAATTGAAGTTCCAGGAAACAAAATCCAAGGAAAGCAACAACGTAAGCTTCAAGGTCACGCTCGGCATCATGCCCGATTACACCTGGGAAGGGGAGGGCGTACACGTGGACGGCGTGACAGACGGGAAGCCGGCCTCCAAGGCTGGTTTGTTGAAAGGCGATATCATTGTTGGCTTGGGCGATATTCAGGTGAAAACCATCCAGGATTACATGAAAGGCCTTTCGATGTTCAAAAAAGGTGATAGCACCACGGTAAAGGTGAAGCGTGGCACGGAGGAGAAGGTGATGCCGGTTACGTTTTGATTTTGGGGTTATGTCAAAAGGCCCAGCGGGCCTAAATCTTTGTAGAAATGCCCAAAAATATTTCATCCGGCCCATCGGGCCGGCATCATGATCGAATCAATACCGGCCCGATGGGCCGGGAAACCAATTAAATTCGTCAGGGCTACAAAGATTTAGGCCCGCTGGGCCTTTTTGCACAACCCCACCCAGCCCCGCTGGTTTAGCTATATTTGCAGCTCCACAAAGCGAAAACAAAGGATGCCCAAGCTGCCCAAACAAGAATTCCGCCAACTCATCGCCGTCGCCTGTACCGACGATGCCCTCCGCCAATTGCTTGATTTGTTGGCAGGCGTGTCCAAATACCGTAAGGTGTACGACGCTATGACCTTACTCAGCGGCCAATGGCAGGAGCTTGACGAGCGGGTCCGCCTTAACCTGCTATCTTTCAAAGAGACCAGCACCGATCGCACCCGCATCAACCATGCGGTACTGCAATACCTCAACGAACTCCCCGAGGAGATAGAGCTACCCAAAAGCAAAACTCCGGCCCGGGAAGCTTTGCTTCGCCAAACGGTGCAAGCCATCGCTGCGGATGAGACTTGGGAGTACGACCTATTTTTTAGCTTTTCAAGCAAGGATATTGACTCGGCACGAGTCTTCTGTCACCGGTTGCGGGGACAAGGCCTGCGGGTGTTTTTCAGCGCCGACGATTTACGCGAGCGCGGTGGGCACAATTTCGGGGATGTGATTGACAGGGCACTGCGACAAAGCCGTCACTTTTTGCTCTTTTGTTCACCCAATGCCATGGAATCACGCTGGGTGAAAATTGAACATGAGACGTTTTTCGACAACTTCCACGTGCCTAACGAACGGGAGCGCGGTTTTTACCTGGCAGAAGGTCCTGGTTTTCGGGCAGAATTGGTCCCCATGTTTTATCGGCGTATTCAGCGCATACTTCAACCGGAGGATTTGTTGCACACTTTGGTAGGGAATCTAACTCCAGTGCGCGTCCAACTTTCCGAAAGTTCAAAACTTTCGGAAAGTTGGAAGGCCACTCCTGCCGAGGAACATGCCTGGGAGTTCACCACCGACGCCCATACCCCCGCAGCGTATGAAAAATTCCGCTTGAAATTTCCACAAGGCTTTTATGCCCCTGAAGCCCAAGCCCGATTGGAGGCCTTTGAAGCCGATGAAATTGCCTGGGAGTTTGCTACCGACCATCCTACCGAAAAATCAATTCAAAAATACTTGAACAAGTACCCGCAAGGCTTGCACGCTGATGAAGCCAAGGTTCGGCTAGTTGCCAATGAACAGTTGCGAGAATTAGAAGCTAAAAAAAGACTAGCCGAAGAAGCTCAAAAAAACGACCCTTTCCATCACCTTATGATTCCCATAAAAGGTGGCACCTTCGAGATGGGGGATACATTTGGGGAGGGCTTTGATTCGGAAAAACCGGTACACAAGGTGACCGTCCCGGACTTTCAACTCTGCAAATACCCGGTTACCCAGGCGCAATGGAAACAAATCATGGGCGATAACCCATCCCACTTTAAAGGGGAAGACTTGCCCGTGGAGATGGTCAGTTGGAACGATGTACAGGTTTTCCTGGATAAGCTTCATGAAGAAACGGGGAAGAAATACCGATTGCCCAGTGAAGCAGAATGGGAGTTCGCAGCCAGAGAAGGGGGTGAAAAAGTGCGTTTTGGGAACGGAAAGGACACCGCTGATCCAAAAGCAATGAATTTTAATGCTTCCAAACAATACAAGCAGCCATATTCATTAGTTGGTGAGTACCGCCAGAAAACGACCCCGGTCAGTCAATTTAAAGCCAACGCCTTTGGCTTGCACGATATGAGCGGCAATGTGTGGGAATGGTGTGAGGATGACTGGCATGATGATTATAAAGGTGCCCCTTCAGATGGTTCTAGTTGGGTGGATAGCCCCAGAAGTGCAGGCCGTGTTTTTCGCGGTGGCGGCCGAACTAGCGATTCGCAGTCTTGCCGCGCCACCTATCGTTATTACACCTGGTCTGATAATCGTGACAGCCTTATCGGCATTCGCCTCGCTTTGTCCCCCCAGTTCAGTAGGTAAACTGTCGCAAATGGAATCTATAAGCCCCATTCACACCTTACTTAAACCGAATAGCCCGCACAGGAGCAATCCCAGACACCACCAACGAAGGCAATACCAAAAAAATCAAGGTAATCGCCAACGTCCCCAGGTTGATGCCCAGCACGGTGAGCCATTCGACTTTGACGGGCGCATAGGAGAGGTAGTAATCCGCTTCGTTGAGTTTGATGAGGTGGAAGCGGTCCTGCAGCCAACAAAATCCGAGTCCGATGAAATTGCCCAGCGCCATCCCGAACAAGGTAATGACCGCCGCGTGGTACAAAAAAACCTCGCGAATCTTGCGATTTTCCGCGCCCAGGGCCTTGAGAATCCCTACCATGGTGCTGCGCTCCAATACCAATACCAACAGCGCCGTGATCATGTTGATGATGGCCACCGCGAGCATGAGTACCAGAATCACGATTTCGTTGTAGTCCTGCAATTCCAGCCACTCAAATATGGAGGGGAATTTTTCGCGGATGCTCACCGCCAGCAGGTTGTCGGGCAGGACTTCCTGATAAATATACTCGTTGTAGACTTCTAGGTCGCGCAAATCGTCGAGCCAGATTTCAAAGCCTGCTACTTGCCCTTCGGGCCAATCGAGCAGGTTTTGTACTTGTCGGATGTCGCAGAGCGCAAATTTTCGGTCGTATTCTTCCAAGCCGGTTTTGTAGATTCCGCAAATTTGAAACATCCGGCGGGTCTGCTCTCGCTCTTTCACAAAATGAACGATGAACTTGTCGCCCACGCCCACCTGAAGCCGATCGGCGGTTTGCCGACTGATGATGATTTCGCGCGAAATGGCTGTATCTGTCAGTGTTATGGGTTTTCCTTCGAGCAAATACGGCTGAAGATTTCCCCAATCAAAATCTTTTCCAATGCCTTTGAGCATGATGCCCTCCAAGGCTGTTTTTGTGCGGATAATGCCCGGTTTGTGGGCAAAAGCCTGGATGTGCCGGATGCCGCCCCGAGGTTTCCGTCCCCGCCATTCCATTTGTTTCAAAACCTCGCGTTTGATGCCGCGTACGGTATCGAGCGAAGGGTAAAAATCTTGTTGCTGATCAATGGGCTTTGGCTCGAAGGACAGGGAATACGCCGTGTCCGAAATATGGATATGCCCCCAAAATTCAAAAATCTTGCGGCTAATCTCGCTTTTAAAACCCGCAATGAGTGCAGAAGACGCAATCATGACCGCCACGCTGAGCGCAACCGCAATGACTGCGATGCGGATAATGAGCCGGGAAAAGTTTTTCCCGCCCGAAAAAGCGATACGGCGGGCTATGAAAAAGGGAAGGTTCACGAATTGCGATTTACGAATTGGGATTTACGAATTGGGACAGACGCAAATGTATCTCACCCGGAGGCACAAAGACAAATTTGACAAATCAAAAACCTCCTGTGCGTTCGCTTGTTACCTTGCCTCCTAAAATTGGATACCCACCTGCCAACAGGTAGCTTGGGCCTTCCGCCTCCTTTTTATGCATAAATCTATCCTCCCTTTTTCCCAGGTTCCCCAGCTTTCCAAATCAGATGTTGCCTATGCAACGGGTGATGCGCGTTTGACCCCGTTTTATTCCTATGCCCCCGATTTGGCCTCTTTTGAGCAAATCTTGCTGGAAAAGGAGCGTGTGGAGTTTCCGCGTGCCGATTTGGTGAAGGTGCTTTCCGAACAATATGCGCCGCTTCCCAAACACGAAAAAGTGAGCCGCAACATCAAGGCCCTGGGGCAGGACAATGCCTTTACCATCGTCACGGCACACCAGCCCAGTCTCTTTCTGGGGCCGCTTTATTTTGTGTATAAAGCTTTGACCGCCATCAACTTAGCGGAAGCCGTAGAGGCTCGTTCGGGTGGAAATCGTCGCATTGTCCCCGTTTTTGTCCTGGGTAGTGAAGACCACGACATCGAGGAGGTCAACAAAGTCAATCTATTCGGGAAAAAAATCGTGTGGCAACCCGGCGAAACTGGTCCAGTGGGCAGCATGGGTACCGCCAGTCTGGCCCCCGCGCTCGACGAACTGCGCAGCATTTTAGGGGATGGTGATGCAGCCCTTGCGCTGTTTGAACGGGTAGAAAAATGTTATCGCGGCGCCCAAACATTTGCTACAGCCACACAAGCCTTGTTGAACGATTTTTTTGGTCACTTAGGCTTGGTGGTCTTGAATATGAACGATGCCGCGTTGAAACGGCATTTCATCCCCATCATGCGGGCTGAGTTGACGGAGCAGCCAGCATACCGGATTGTCAACGAAACCATTGGGCAATTGACCGAATTGGGGTTCAAAGCCCAGGCAGCGCCGCGCGAAATCAACCTTTTTTACATGATGCCCGGCTTGCGGGAGCGCATCGTGCTGGAAAACGGCGTGTATAAAGTGCTCAATACCGAACTCGTTTTTTCTGTACAGGAAATATTGGCAGAACTGGAGGCCCATCCGGAGCGGTTTAGCCCGAATGTGGTGCTTCGGCCGCTTTTTCAGGAGATAATTTTGCCCAACCTGGCATACGTTGGTGGGGGAGGGGAGTTGGCCTATTGGCTGGAGCGGAAGTCTTTGTTCCGCCACTTTGGGGTGCAATTCCCCATGCTGGTGCGTCGGCACTCGGTCTTGTGGCTCGATCGGGACGCAGGCAAGAAGTTGGCTAAATTTGGGTTTACCCCTGCCGAGTTTTTTGGGGATACCGACCAGCTCATCCGGAATTATGTAGAAAAAAATGCCGCTGGCGAGGTGAGTTTGGAGCTGGAAATCAATGCGTTAAAAAAGATTTTTGAACAAGTGGCCGCCAAGGCCATGGCCATCGACCCAAGTCTGGAAAAATCCGTACTGGCAGAATCAGTGAAGGCTGCAGCCGGACTGGAGCAATGGCAGGGCAGGCTCGTTCGATCTGAAAAACAAAAACACGAAACTACGCTCAACCAACTCCGAGCCTTGAAGGAAAAGCTCTATCCGGCAAACGGTTTGCAGGAGCGTTACGACAATTTCCTGCCCTATGTTTTGAAGTATGGGGAAGGTTTTATCGGCGTACTCCAAGAAAACTTTGCGCCGTTTGATGCAGGTTTTGTGGTTTTGCAAGAGGAGGCCCCTTAAAATCCCCACACATTTCTAGCCGCCCCAAATACCAAAACGGCTACCAAGGCCACGATGGTAGCCCTATATCCATACCATGTTCTTCGGATGGCCGTTTGTGCCCGTCCCCAGGTCGTGTATTCCAAAACCAGTCCAAAAACTACATAGGGGACAGCCAAAACAAACAGGAAATTGATGCGAAGCGCTTCTAACAGCTCCCCGTGAAGGAGATGGTGCACGGCGCGTTGGGAGCCACATCCGGGGCATTTCCAGCCGCTGAGCCATAAAAAAGGGCACTTCGGGAAGAAGTGTTGTTCAGGGTCTAGGAAAAAATAAACCCCAATCAAACCAGCTGCCAGAAGTGCCCCTAAATATTTAAAAATCTTGTGGGTCGAGTGCTCCATTTTGGGAGGCGAAGAATAACATGCCAACCACGAACATCAGGTAAAGCGCGATGCCTACAATGCCAATCCAAAAACCAATCATGGTCCATTTTTTGGCTTCAGCGGAGGCCCGGTCGGCGCCATCGTGGTCGCCGGAATTGAAGGCAGACTCTACCTTGGCGGCATTGATGATGCCGACGATGCCAAAGGGAAGGCAACAAAACAAGGTGACGAGGATTGATTCAGCCAGCCAGGTTTTGGGTGGCGAGCTGCGCATAGGTTGGTCAAGCATAAGGAATTGAGTTAGAAAGTAGAGAATTGGTGTGTGGCAAATGTAATGTGAAATGCCGAAGATTAGTTCCAAATCGCTTTGCGAAGTGCCAGGAGCCGTTCCCGATCCGGGTGGTTGCGGGCTTTCCAGGCAGACCGGGCCCGAAGCATGGTTTCTTTCCAAAAGATAGAAACCCAGGCAAGAAGTGGCATGAGCAAGGCAAGGGTAATCAAGCCGGGGGTATTGGTGAACAGCCCCGTCAGCACCAGTGCCAACAAATAAAAACCACCGTATACCACAGCGAGTCCCATCAATACGCTGGTGTAGAATTCACGCTTTTTCACCACTTTCCGTGCAGTGAAATACACCAACCAGCGCACAGGCCAGCCAATCATAAAGCCCAAAATGGCGATTGGTGCTGACACAAATAGAAATAACATCCATTCCTTTTTTGCGTGTTCAGGATGCACCAGTCCCTCGTCCTTCAAGCCCGCCTTCAATAGCCCGGCGAAGTAATTGATGGTATTGATTCGAAGCTGGTTCTTTTCAGGTTCTGGCATCCCGTTGATTTTGTCAATCAACTTTTTTTCGCCAAAAAAACGGGAGGCCTGATTCTCCACTATAGGCAGGAAATTGGCAGGGTGGTCGCTGCGCCATATACTCAGCAGCTCGTCTACGAGTCCGTCATCTGCCTTATCGTCGATGTGGTAACAAATGGTTTTGAGGCCTTTTTCGATGTCGCGGCAAAGTTGGTTGATGGCCAGGGCAGGGTTTTGCTCATAGGTAGGCCAATAATCCTTGATAAAAAGGGGCTCCCCGACAATGATTTTTGCTTCATCGCGGGTACACAAGCCGTTTACATAATTGCAGCCCACGGGTATCACTTGCAGGTCTTCTAACCGGTGTCTTTCATAGGTGCCAAATGCGATGCGGGCAATTCCTTTTTGGATGGTGAGGATACGTTTGTCCAAATGGTGCTCACCTTCCACAAAGATGTTTACAGTAACGCGGTTGACCAGTTTGTTTTGGCAAAATTCGAACACCTCGTCATTTCGGTCGCGACCTTGGTACCCGTCTCGCTGGCGAAAAACCGGGAACATGTTGCAACTCTCCAAAAACTTGCGGAAAACGGGTTTGCGGAAGATGTCGCCCCGCGTCATGTTGTACACGGGCGGGTCAAAAAAGGAGGTGAAAAAAATCGGGTCGATAAACGCCGTGGGGTGATTGGCGGCGATGAGGACGGGGGTATTGGGTTTTACTCCTTTGCGGTTGTGCAAATAGATTTTGCGGAACAACAGTCGATACACCACATGGATGAAAGGGGTAAAAAACAAATAAAACCAGCCAGTGCTTTGGCGCGCAAGTCTATAATCCATGGCGCAAAAATAGCGCAGTCAACTTGTAACTTGTAACGAACTGCTTGAAACTCGTTTAAGTTGGTCCAGGCTTGCTACCTTCAAAAAGGGCCAGAATGATGTTGCCCATATAAACGCCCAATGCAGATTCCACCAGCGTGAGGAACATAGTCATGTCCTGAAAGTTCAAAACATTGGGGGCCAGGGCTTTAAGGGTAATCAGGGAAAGGACGATTACAAAGTGTCCGTTCACCAGCCACTTGACCAAGCCGTTGATAGGCACCCCGTTTTGTGCATTCAGGTTGGGTTCGGTGATACTGCGTCCGAGGAACCGGAACACTGCACCACCGTACAGGGCCGTGACGGGTGCCAGCACCCCCATCAGCGAGGTGAACTCTTCAAAGTCGAACCCGCGCAGGATGTAGAACACACAGGAAGCACCGATGAGCACAAAGTGATAAATCAGTATCAGCCTTGCGATTCGGGTCCTGGGCGATAGTGGCGTGGCCGTGGAGGCCGGTGCGCTGGAGTTGGTTGTTGCGTCTGTAGCCATAGTCGTGGCCATGGTCGTTGAGTTGGTTGAAGTCATCCTTGGCGAAGGTAATCCAACATTTTTTTGAACAATCGTTTTTGGTATTCGTCGAGGTTAGATTTGTAATGTAGCTCCATGTCTTTGTAGTCGTTTTTTCGGGGCGGGAAAATGATTCCAGAACCATATTTCCCCTGAAATTCCCAGGAAAGCTCTACATCGTTGCCTTTTTGGAGTCCTTTAACGTAAATCCGGTGGTATTCAAAAAAGCCATCGGGGCAAATCTCGTAATTTAGGTGCGTCACTTCCAATACAAATTCATCGTAGGCGGTATAGGAAGAATCCACTTTCGCACGCCACAATACGGGGGTTCCTTTGCCTTTGTAGGTGTTAACGAGCCAACGTCTTGCCTTGGTACATACCTGCCCCAAGTTTTTGTCACGTAGCAGGGTGATATTATCCCCGGAGTTGATGCCTTGCATGGAGTTGGGCAATTTCAGTTCCAAAACCGCGCCGGATCGAATATTGCGTTCTTCCACCGGAATCGGTCCGTTGCGGCTATAGGTTTTGGCCATAAAATGCGCCGGGTCGTGACACCTCACCACCACTTCTGCCTGATCCTCATGTATTTCGGCCAAAAAGGCCCATTTGTGCAACAGCCTTTC
>JALHPW010000104.1 GCA_022842255.1 Saprospiraceae bacterium
ATTCGGGTTGAAATCAATTCCCATACCGATTCCCGGGCCTCCGATGATTTCAACAAGGAACTGTCCGAACGCCGTGCAAAAGCAGTGGTGGATTATCTGGTATCAAAAGGAATCAAACGCTCGCGCATGGAATACCATGGCTACGGCGAAACACAATTGGTGAACCATTGCAGCAATGGCATAGACTGTCCGGACGAGTTACACGCAAAAAACAGACGCACAGAATTCCGGGTACTCCCTAAGTAGTTTTCCGCCTTTTCACGCTTATAATCTTTGTATTTCATGAGCTCACAGAGCTCGTGGTGATAATCTATGGTTTCTCACCAGGGATATCAATTCCTTACAAATCAAAAAAGCATGAAAAAGCTGTTGTGTCTGTCCATTTGTTTACTCTGTACAAAAAATCTCTTTGCCCAAACCCAAAACGCAAACCTGGTAATTCCCGTTGGCCATACCGACGGAATTACGGCAGTGGACATCACTCCAGATGCTCGTTATTTTTTAACCGCAAGTCTGGACCAAACCATTAAAATTTGGGATGCAAATGGACACGAGCTTCGCTCCTTGGTAGGCCATTCCATGAATGTGTTGGCGGCAGTATTTTCTCCAAAAACTGCCCAGGATACGCTCGGAGGACAATTCATCCTCAGCGGTGGCTCAGACCACAAGGCTATACTTTGGAACAAATTAGGCAACAAACTTGCCGAATTCAGCGAACCTGCCGCCAATGGCGTGGTCAATGCTGTAGCCTTTTCGCCCAGTGGCGATGAATTGGTCATAGGCCTCAAGGACGGAACCGTTCGCCTGCTGAATAAATCCTGCGTTGAAATCCGGCGTTTTCAACACAACGCAGAAGTCAGTTCTGTCACTTTCTCTCCCGATGGCAGCCTTATACTTGCCGCCTGCCGGGATAAAACTGCCGTACTATGGAAATACACCGACAACACACGACCCCATAAAGTGCTCACAGGCCATCAGGGTGCTGTTTCGGATGCGGTTTTTGCTCCATCAGGAGACGCTGTGCTCACCGGAAGTACCGATGGAACGGCCATCCTATGGAACCTGGCAGACGGCAAACGGCGCACATTTCAACATGCCGGTGAGATTCAAAGTGTAGCCTATTCACCTGATGGCCAACATATTGCATCGGGAAGTTCAGATGGAACCATAAAGATTTGGGGATTGACATCCAACGAGCCTAAAACCATCAAACGCTCCCACCGAGGCGTCTCCTCCCTAATGTTTTCATCAAACAGTCAATCCATTGTTTCAGGAAGCGATACCGATTGGGCGGCTCAAATCACCCAGCTCAACGGTTCGATTTCCCTACCTTTAAAAGGCTATACCAGTGCTATTTCCGCCATGGCGCTTTCACCAGATGGGAGTTCACTCCTGGTGGCCCATGCCGACTCTACGGTCAAAATCTGGGATTTATCCAGTCAAAAAGTTCAGAATATCCGATATCCAGATGGAGTTGAGTCTATAGATTTTTCCCCAAAACATGCAAAAGACACCATGGGCGGAGCCTATTTCCTGGTCGGTTGCAGGGACCGAATTTGCAGGCTACACCATAAGGCCGAGGACACCGTTTTTCAACTCAAACAGGCCCATCGAGGTGTTTTTTCAGCGGATGGACACGCCATACTAACCAGCAACGCCGATGGAACCACGCAATATTGGGACCTGGCAACCAGGAAATCCCAGCGGATCGTACATGCCGAGCGCAATGTAACCGCATTGGCATTTTCGCCCGCCAAAGACTCCAAAGCTTTTGCAATTGGAAGCCGCAATGGCATAGTAGTGTACTGGGACTCCCTAGGCGCAAATCCGATTACAATAAACCTTCGGACTTCTTCAGCCATTGAAGCCATGGACTTTTCTTCCAATGGGAAAAGTCTTGTTTGTGGGATAAAAGGTGGATCAACCGAAATACTGGACATTGCCATCCAAAGGGTGGTTCAAACAAATCAACTGCGGCGACTTGGCAATATAAAGGCCATTACTTTCCTTCCAAGCACCCAAATCGGAACAGATGAAGCAAAGCAAATCCTGCGTGCCGCGGGCAAAAATGTAGAGATTTGGAACACCGCCAACAATAACATTACCACCTTTACCGGCCACCTGTCTGATGTCACGGGTTTAGTAGTCTCACCAGATGGGGAAACATTTTACAGCGGCAGTGAAGATGGCACCATTAAAATCTGGGATATTGCATCTGGCAAGGAAAAAGCCACCCTCGTTGCCATAGGTTCTTCAGACTGGGCAATCAGCTCCCCGAGCGGTCTGTACGATGCCTCTACTGAGGCGATGAAACGAATGCATTATACCGTAGGAATGGATGTGGTTTCGCTCCGCCAAATCAAAGAACGCTACTGGGAGCCCGGTTTGTTGGCAAAAATCACCGGGTTTAGCCAAGACTCGATTCGTTCAGTGGCCAAATTTGACAATATCTCTATGTTCCCAGAGGTTCATATGCAACTTGTTGGGCACAAACTGAACATCTCCCTGACGGAGCAAAATGGTGGAATTGGCAAATTAAGTCTGATTATTAATGGAAAACGCATTAAATCGGACATCAACCCACCAGACCCAAACACCGGAAACCGGTTGAAAAAACTACCCGCCCTGGATTTGAATGAATACTCCAACTGGTATCGAACGGATACGGTAAATACGATTGGATTGGTTTCCTATAACAAGGAAAACGTGCTCCGAAGCCAACCTTTTGAGATACACTACGAGCCCGTTCGGGCAAGAGGGGAAAACAATACCAATCCAACAGCCGCAGGCGCCAATTGTGGGTCAGTAAGCCCACACCTATATTTGATTGTGGTGGGCACCTCAAAATACCAGGATTCTACACGGAATTTGGTCTATCCAGACGAAGACGCTGCTGCCATGGCAGAAGCATTCAGCGCAATAGGAAAAGCCATGTTGGTCGATAAAGCAAAAGCCGATGCACCAAGCCCGGTACATCTCAAATTATTGACCACCCGTAAATCCGGGAAAGATTATCCGACCAAAGAGAACATTAAGGCGGTATTCGATGAATTTGCTTCCATGGCCACTCCTTGCGATGTATTGGTAGTCTATTTTTCTGGCCATGGCTCAACTTGGGGACCAGAAGGTAAACGCTCCAATTTCTTTTACCTGACCTCAGCCATCAATGAAGGTAAGCTTCGCGATGCAGGTATCCGTGCTGCCCACGCCATTTCAGATGAAGACCTGGAGCATTGGCTTACTGCCATTCCAGCCCAAAAACAGGTGTTGATTCTAGATGCCTGTAATTCCGGAAAAGCTGCTGAAAATCTGAAGGGATTGGGGAAAAAAGACTTCAATTCCAACCAGTCTATCGCAATGGGGCTATTGAACGACCGGACCGGAGCCTATATCCTCACTGGTAGTATGGCCGATATGTTGAGCTGGGAAGCAAGCATGTATGGCCAAGGGCTGTTGACTTACAGCCTTTTGCTGGGTATGAGTGGGGCTTCGGTGAAGGACGGTCGGAATGTAGATGTACTGCAATTATTTGATTTTGCCTGCAACAAGGTGCCAGAACTGGCGGAAGCCATCGGGCAAAAGCAAACCCCGGTAGCAAAATATGAGGGGCGAAGTTTTCCTATCGGAATCATTGACGAAACAGTTTCAATCAAGCTGTTGCAGGCAAAACCTGTATTTATCCAGAGCTCATTCCAGGTAGCCGGATATTTTGAGGACACCTTGAACCTAGGCCAAGCCTTAAACGACCACTTTTATGCAGAACGCCTGAAAGGCAAAAATGCGCGCTATGTTTACTATAATACCTCGTCCGTACTACCGGATAGTTATCGGGTGCGTGGGGATTATATTGTTGAAGGTGAAACAGTTACATTGAAGGCCAATTTATTCAAAGGCAGTAAACCCGTTGGGGATGCATTTGAAGTAAAGACAGGCAAGAAGAAGAAAGAACTGGTAAATGGAATCTTGAAAATCGTGGTGCCCCGACTCCCTCCATTAAAAATCTAGCAACCTAAAACATTGATTTCTAAGCCTAAAAACTTCGCTTTATGAAAAAACAATGGACCACTTTAATTACCTTGCTTTTTTCCAGCCTTCACCTATTTGCCCAAAAAGGCAGTTGGGGAGAGTTCCCCATGGTCCCCACCCGCTCATTTTCGGCCCAATCGGCTTCCTCCGGTATAAAAACCGGGCCCGCCTATGAAAAAGCCTTAAAGGTATATGAGCGCTTGCGGGAGGCCAGGGGCGATTTTCGCTACCCAGTACCAGAGTTCGCCATCACCATGCGGGAAGGTGTGGTTGCTGAAATTGATTACACTCAGCCTGAAAAAATTTACCTGAGCGATAAAGCCTTTAAGGTCTGTGAAAGCTTCAATGAGCAATCAGAGGCCGCCATCGCTTTTTTGCTGGGCCACGAATTGACGCATTATTACGAAAAACACGCCTGGCGGATGAACTTCGCTGGCCAAAACCAAAACTTGTCCATCGCCAAAGAAATGGACCAGCTATCTCAGGAAATGGCCAAGGAAGCAAATAGCAAATCCCTTCGCAGCAAATTGATGCGGATGGACACCCTTTCAGACCTGTTTGAAGAGGTAGCCATGGAGGTACAATCGGATTATCTGGGCGGTTTTTTGGCGTATTCTGCAGGGTATGGTATTTTTACCAGAGGCGATGAGTTGATTGAGCGGCTCTACAAGGAGTTCTCCATCCCAGATGCCTCCCAAGGTTACGTCACCAAGGCCGAACGCCAGGAAATGTGCCGCAGTTCTTCAGTTCGCATGAAGGACTTAGTAGATGTTTTTGAGATGGCCAACATGCTTACGGCCATCGGTCGCTATGAAGAAGCCTATCTTTTTTACCGGTCCATTTTAGTCGAGTACCAAAGTTGTGAGGTGTACAACAACGTAGGTACCACTGCCGTGCTGCAAGCCCTGAACAAGTATTTCACGGAAAAGGAATTGAAATTCCGCTACCCGGTACAATTGGACTTTCAACTGGCCAATAGCAAGGGCCCGGATGAAGAAGCTGCACGGAAAAAACTATTGGAACAGGCCATCCTGCATTTCGACGCAGCCATCAGCCTCGACCCAGGTTATGCGCCGGCCTATCTGAACAAAGCTTGTGCCTTGGCCTTGCTCGGCGACCGGGCGCGTGCCCAGTATTATGCCGATGTGGAAGCCCGGAAAGCTGCAGTTGGGAAATATGCATCACAGGTTTCCAACATCGAAGTATTGCTAGGCATACTCGACGCAGAAAACGGCAACGATGCCAAAGCCAAGGAACGTTGGACGGCCGCTGCAAAATCCAACAATAGTTTGGCGGCCTATAACCTCGCAAAGCTCAACAACACGCCCCTGCCACCGGCCCCCGAGGCACCTGCTGGCTTTTTTGAGGATGAATCCATCGATGGTAAAAGTGTAGCTTCGATGTTGTTCCCCGAAGAAGAGAAGATGATGCGGTTGGATGCCAGGCTGACTTTTCACCAAAACACCAAAGTGGGCGACCATTCACGGTTGTACTTCAATCGAATGGCCAGTGGAATCACCTCCCTTTTTCAGGTCACCAACCCAGATTACCCCGGGAAGACCTCCCGCGAAATTGGCCTAAACGCTACCCGTGAAGAAATCGTAAAAGCTTACGGCGAAGCGCCATGTAGCATCCTCACCACCCAGGGGGAGATTATGGCCTATGCCGATATTTTGTTTTTCCTCAATGGGGGTAAACTAGCGCGATGGGCCTTATTTAAACCTTGATTATCAAGCATTTATGGTATTGGTGTACTGCGGTACCCCATTTGGCAGCATGGTTGAATTTTCGAATGCCAAGGTCCCCGCGCCGTCAAACGACGTGATAGCACCATCTCCCGTTCGAAACTAAACTTACTCAATTGCCCCCGCCGGACAGGTTGAATGACACCCCTAGGTAAAAACCTAGTTCATATACCGAATCGGTGGGGGCAAGGTTAGCATCCGAATTGTAGAAGTCGCCGACTTTGTACCCTTGGGCAAGTTTTTCAACTTTGCCGCCCATAAGGCCAGCATTGAGTACGATACGTTCGCTCTTGCCAAAAAGTAAGCTTGGGCCCAGGAAAAACGAGATGGATTGTGGGCTTTCGCCGCCACCAAATGGAAACCCGATGCCAAAGGAACCTGCAACAGAAACCGCCTTGCGGCTCGGGGCATAGAAGTGAACAAAGGAGGTCATAACCGGTACAAAAGCGTCCTTATCACTGGAACGCAACACCGAATCGCGTACAAAGAAGGTTTGCGGGCGATTGAAAAAATTACCAAAATTGAGCCCAACACTGGCCCGGATGCGCATCCCGCCATACACGGAAACGGCAACTGGGGCCAATTCAAGGGTTTTCATGCCTTGGCGTTCCAGGGAGTCAATGGGGGAAAGTTTCAGCTTCAGGTTCAGTTTTTCACCCGTAGCGGTGTGGCGGTAGGTTTTGGAAAACTGGTTGTTGTAAAGCTCGATATAAGTAGTACGCAACTCCGACAACTTTTTGGGATCGAGGGAGATGTTTTGGAGTTCGGGAAGTTTTGATTCCAGCATTTCTGCATTTTCCCGGTGGCTGAGGGTTTTGCTTCTGGCGGCCACCAAAAAAGCTTCCGCGGTAGACTGGAATTCGGACAGGTTGCTTTCCGGGAAATCAAACTCCTTGAATTCGGCGACCAAAAGCTCACAAGTACCCGTGGTAATGGTATAGCGATCGGTTTTTTTTCTGTATTCCTGAATGGTTTTGGGGAGTTCGGTCTGGGTGTCTGCGATTTTAAGTACTTGGTTGAGGTCAATTTTGTTCGGGTCTTTTTCCCGAAAAATACGCTCCATGTACTCTGCCGATAGGCGTTTTATTTGGTTGGGCTCCAATCGGGGGTTGAATCGGATGCTGTTTATTTCACTGGCGGCAAAGGTTTGTAGGCGTTGATCGGCCAGTTTTTGTTGCACCTGTTCCTGCATTTTGTTCAAATCGGATTCAAGGGCCAGCAGGTTGCCTTTTTCTTTGATGAAATCGGCTTCCAGTTTTCGCAAGCGAATCACTTTTGCTTCTCGGACTTTATCCTCCTCGCTTTTGGCAAAACCGCTCCCTTCCCGTAAATCCTCCCCCGAAAGCTGGGGGAAAAAACTAAACGAACCCATCATTTGATCGACGCCCTTGAAAAGAAAATTGAGCGGGGAGCCGCCCGTCCCGCCCATCTGACTGAACATATTGGCTGGATTTCCACTGGCAACGGGTATTTCCTCCTTTTCAACCTCGACCGAAACATCATACAGGTAATTATTATAGTTCTCCACATGCAAAAGCACTTGGCTGCCTTTTTTGACCGTAGGGTTTTCGACAGATTTCCCATTTTGGACGTAGGACACCGAATCGCGAAACACGTTGTAATAGATGTGCAAATCCTGGGCGGACAAAGAAAAGAAAGAAAAAAGCAAGCAAAGGATAGAAAGGGTTTGGCGCAACATATGAATGTTTTTTGCGGTAAAAATACTTTCAATATTTTGAGAACTCACGTAATTATCCCACTTTTTATACCTTTCCGAGCAATTGTCTTTGGCGTTTAATAATGTTGAGAAAAATCATTTACCCACATACCCTGATTGTCACCTGTCTGATGTTTGTCCTGATTTGGGTGCTGGACGTCATTCGGATCAACCTGCATTTTCTCAACCCGTTCAACGAAACCATCCGGGATTACGAAATAACGGACATTGTATATTCCCGGCTCCGCGACCCCAATATTGTCCCTGACGAACGTATTGTTCTGGTGCATTGGCCTCCACCCAGCCGGGACACCCTTCGGATGATGATCGATAGGATCGTGGACGCAGGGGCCAAGGTGGTGGCCCTGGACATTACCTTGGAAGACCGGAAAAACCCGCAGACGGATTCCTTGCTACGCAAAAGTTTGACGCGAATAGAAAACACCGTCCTAGCCAATGTGATCGACAACCTGGATGAAGATGGCGAGATTTTTAGAACACAATCCAGTTGCGATACCTTTTTTGGGGATTACGTGTATACCGGGTTTATCAACTTTATCGACCAGGATAGCAGTACCATCCGCTATTTCACCCCCAAGGAAAGAATTGCAGGGGATATTGATTGTCTTTCGTTTGCAGCACAAATTGCTAGACTTTACGACCCGGCTGCAGCAGAAAGGCTGTTTAAGCGAAATAATGAGGTGGAGGAAATCTTCTATGCTGGGAATGAGGACCAGTTCGTCCACATTGGGAAGGATGAAATCCTAGATACTACCCAAGACCTGCGTTCCCGCCTGGACGGTAAAATTGTAATCATTGGTTTCCTGCCCCTGGATGCCTGGGACAAACCCGGACTTGACCGACATTACACACCACTCAACACCCGCTACACGGGGCGCAACACCCCCGACATGTATGGAATCGTGATCCATGCCAATATCGTCAGGATGATCTTGGACAACAAATACGTCAATGAAATTTCTTTCTGGGTTAACCTGCTATTGACATTTATTTTCTGCTATTTCAACATACATTTGTTCTACCAAGTCTTTCGCCGTGTGAGTCTTCCCTACCAATTTATCACACGCTTCATGCAGTTGGGCGAAATCATCCTCCTCTTTTTTGTTGTGGCGCTTCTATTCCATTATTACCGGATAAAAATGGACGTGGCCTATTGGATTACCGCTTTGCTTTTAACTTTTGACGCCATTAAGTTTTACGACAATGGCATTCGCAAACGCATCCCTTTGCTAGGTAGGATTCCCTATGAATTGCCCCCAGCGGCAAAACCCGTGAAACGAACAGAAAAGCCGGAAGAACCAGCCAAAGAAGAACCTAAAAACGAATCACCCAAAGAACCGGTTGAAAAAGGCTAAAACACAAGAGAAAATCAAAACCAACAGGATTATGAGAGCAACTACAATTACCATCTGTTTCCTTTTTCTACAAACCTTCCTCAACGCGCAAACAGATGTCCTGGTGCTACACGTAAATGGCCAGGTACTGTATTATGCCCAAACCGGGGCCAAACCAGTCCCACTGTATTCCGGAATGCACCTGGGTTTGACGGGCAGGGTGCGCTGCAAAGGTGCCGCCACGGCCAAAATGGTGTACAATGGCAAGGCGTTTTTGGTGTCCGGCACTAAAATGAGAGACGTCCAGGACATCGTCAAATCCGCCGGCAAGGCAAGCCAGATGAGCTTCACCGGTCGTTTTTTTGACTTTGTGACCGAAAGTGTGAAGGAGGGCGACAACCCCGAAAACGTAAAAAAACACCACCGCAAATACATGGGCAAGACCCGGGGCGGTATCAAGGGTTTTGCGGGGTATACCATCACACCCCTGCTTTTTACCACTGGCCAACTACCCCCAGCCAAGGTGATGTTTAACTGGCGACCACCTATCTCTGGAGAAGGTCCATACACCTTTAAACTGAATGTGGAAAATAGTGATACTATCAAAACAATTGCCCAAATCCTGGTTAAGGATACGGTGATTACCCTTGACCTTGAACAACTTGCGCTTGATTTGGAGAAGGAATATACCTGGAGCGTGTCAAGCTGGAGTGCATCAAAGGGGGCGCTTGATAAATCCCCCCCAATACGCTTCAAAATATGCCCTGAAAGTGTAGTCGAACAACACCTCTCCCACGAACCTGCTTTCCTTTCCGCCGAACACATTGAGCAACAATTGATGCTCGCTTACAGCTTGGAGGAGGGAAGTTGGTACTATGTGGCAAACAACACCTACAAACAATTGCTGGACGCCGACCCCAACAATGTGCTCTTACGCCGTATGTACACCACCTTTCTCGCAAGGATGGAAATGTTGCCCGAAGCCAACGCAATGCTCCTTGCTGCACCCAAGTAAACATGCCCAAATCCAGCGCATAAATGTCTCAAACATTGATTATCAATGTTTCTTGACAATGCCTGTACCCGTTCGAAACCCTTATAAAACCCAAGTTTCAACGTTCAAACTATGAAGGCCTTATCCCTATCCATATTGTTTGCACTAGCGTCCGTGAGCGCAGGTGCCCAGGAGTTCGCATTTGCGCCCAGTGCATTTAGCGGCGAAACCACGGAAAGTGTAGGCGGGTATAAAAAAATGGTGGCCCAAAAAGTGTTCGATGCCTTGGCCAACACCCGTGCCGACATGCCAAAACCCAATCTGGTGCTCAACCAATTGCCTGGGAGCATGGCTTCCTTCAACCCGGATTTGCTGCAGGTCATTTTAGATGAGAAGGCTTATGACGTGTGCACCACTTTTGGCAAAGACTCGCTCAACGCACTGGCTGCTATATTGGCACACGAGCTTGTCCATTACTACGAACGCCATGATTGGAAACGCAGTTTTGCCCGG
The DNA here is from genome assembly GCA_022842255.1 of Saprospiraceae bacterium. Taxonomy (GTDB): domain Bacteria; phylum Bacteroidota; class Bacteroidia; order Chitinophagales; family Saprospiraceae; genus M3007. Next base: position 10,351 of record JALHPW010000104.1, read on the forward strand.
GAAAATGCCGATTTGGAAACCTCCCGTTTGCTGCAAAACTTGGAGGAGGGATTAAAACAGGAAACACAAGCGGATTATATCGGCGGTTTTTTGGCATTTTCCGTGGGTTACAATACTTATGGGATCATGCGCCCGCTCCTGGAAAAGCTCTATAAAGCGTACGAGCTGCCAGACGAGCTGCCCGGATATCCCAACCTGCCTGAACGCCTGAAAATGGTGGATGGCGCAATGGCCCAGTTACGCGATCTCCAAATTGTGTTTGAAACAGCAAACCTGCTTACCATCCTTGGGCAATATGGGACCGCATCCACCTATTATCGCCACATCTTAACCACCTATCAGAGCTGTGAAATCTACAACAATGCGGGGGTCAATGCTGCTTTGGCAGCGCTAACTTTGTTTGATCCTTCTGATTTGCCATACATCTTACCACTCGAATTAGATCCTAAATCGCGGCTTTATGCCATAAAAAACAACGATCTAGAAAAAGAAGCAAGGAAAAACGCCCTTTTAGAGACCGCTATGGAGCAGTTCAAACGCGCCTTGGTGCTCAACGAACATTACGGCACCGCTTATCTCAACAAAGCTTGCATACACGCCCTGAAAGCCGAATGGGAAGACGCGGAGTATGCCATCAAAAAAGGGAAAAAGAAAACCACCGACCCAAAGTCCCTCTCCGACTTTGTAGTCCTGGAAGGCGTAGTTGCAGCCCTCCAAAACGACAGCACCAATGCCGTAAAACATTGGGAATCAGCCAAAAAGCAAGGAAATAACTGGGCAACAACCAACCTTCAAACCTTGCAAAAAACACCACGCCCTGGAATGAGCCCCACCATTGCCGGTAAGGGCCTC
>JALHPW010000105.1 GCA_022842255.1 Saprospiraceae bacterium
ATGCTTTCGTTGCGGTCGTCGAAGGTCGAATAAAAATAATTCGTCTTGCTCTCAAACTCCGCCGCACAGGTGTCCACCATTTTGTATACCCGACGAATGCCGCGTTTTTTGCGCTCTTTGGTTACCGGTTTTTCTTCTATCCGCAGCAACCAGGCGATTTGCGCATCGGAGTAGCCGTTCTTTTTCAATTCGATGAAAAATTCGGTGGGGATGTCTTCCGGTACGTTGTAACGCAGGAGTTGTTCCTCCATTTTGACCAGATTTTTGATTTGGCCGATAAACCAGGGGTCGATGCCCGTGAATTTCTGAACGGTTTTGGAAGGTATGCCCAAACGCAGGGCGTCTTTCACGCGATAAATCCGGTCGTCCGAAACCTTCTCCAAACGCTCCATGATATCATCCGTGCGCAACCATTCTTTTTTGTCGGCGCCAAGCCCGGTCCGGTTGTTTTCCTGGCTCTGACAGGCTTTTTGCAGGGCCTCGTTGAAACAGCGCCCAATGGCCATCACCTCACCCACCGATTTCATTTGCAGACCAAGCCGGTGGTCGGAACCCTGGAATTTGTCAAAGTTCCAGCGCGGCATTTTCACAATCACATAATCCAGGGTCGGCTCAAAATAAGCCGAGGTAGTTTTGGTAATCTGGTTTTTCAACTCATCCAAGGAATAGCCGATGGCAAGTTTGGCAGCAATTTTAGCAATCGGATACCCCGTGGCTTTACTGGCCAAGGCCGAAGAGCGCGACACACGCGGGTTGACCTCAATCGCGATAAGTTTCTCATCTACAGGGTTTTGGGCAAACTGTACGTTGCAACCACCTGCAAAATTCCCCAAGGCCCGCATGATTTTGATGGCCTGGTTGCGCATGTCTTGGTAGGCGGTGTCTGACAAGGTCATGGCCGGCGCCACCGTGATGGAATCGCCGGTGTGGATGCCCATGGGGTCGAGGTTCTCGACGGTGCAAATAATGACCACGTTGTCGAGGTGGTCGCGCAGAAGCTCCAATTCAAATTCCTTCCAGCCCAACACGGCTTTTTCTACCAGCACCTCGTGGGTGGGCGAGGCGTTGAGACCCCGTTTGAGGGCTTCGTCGAACTCTTCTTCTTTCATGCAAAAGCCCCCGCCTGTGCCCCCGAGCGTGTACGAGGGACGAATAACCAGCGGAAAACCAATCTTTTGCGCGGCTTCCTTGCCTTCCAAAAATGAGTTGGCGATGTAGGAAGGTGCCACATCCAGCCCCAATTCCAGCACCAGTTTTTTGAATTCCTCACGGTTTTCGGTCGTCTCGATGGCTTTGGTATCCACCCCAATCATCCGCACACCGTATTGTTCCCAAATACCCATCTTTTCGCACTCGATGGCCAGGTTGAGGGCCGTTTGTCCCCCCATGGTCGGCAGAACGGCATCGATAGGCGGCAGGTTGGGGTCTTCCTGATGTTCCTGTAAAATCTGTTCGATACTCTCCGGGGTCAAGGGGCGGAGATATATATGGTCGGCCGTGACCGGGTCGGTCATGATGGTAGCCGGGTTGGAATTGATCAGGCTCACGATAATGCCCTCTTCGCGCAGCGAACGACTGGCCTGGGTTCCGGAGTAATCAAATTCGCAGGCCTGGCCGATGACGATGGGGCCGGAGCCGATGATGAGGATGGACTGTATGGATGTATCTCTAGGCATAGTGCAACACAGATTTCACGGATTTTGCTGATTTGCGCGGAAATTTAGGACCTGCTGGACTTGCGCAGTCCAGGTTAAAAAAATGCCGCAAACTGGTTCAAAAGAAACCAGTTTGCGGCAAGGCCGAAGTGAATGTACCGCGCAATCGCTTCTTCATTTCGGAGCGCAAAGGTAGAAAAAGGTTTGGCAATTATTGAGAAAAGCCGTGCCCTAATCTTTTAAACCTTTGCAATGTCCGGCAAGTCGCCCACAATTTGCCAATCCCCATTTTCCAGTTTTACCAGGGAAATATAGGTGTTGAATCGAAGGGCTTTTCCCTGAAAGAGGGCTTTGACGGTAGCAATGTTATTCACTACATCTACCTGTAGTAGATAAACCTCACGCGTGTCGCCGCCAATCTTTTTGTCGTGCATCAGTTGCAGGTACAGTGTTTTGTCCATCAATTGAACTTCCGAGCTGCCAAATGCCCGATTTACCACGGCTCGGAATTGCGGGTGCAAAATTTGCTCTAAGGAAGCAACATCGTGACGGTCCCCAGCGCTCGAAAAAGCCCGGACCGCTTCATTGATTTTTGTAAGGTCTTGACTGGTTTGGGCAAAGCCCGTTAGTTGTGTGGCCATAAGCATGATAATGGTGAAAAGTGCATTTTTCATGATTGAAATATGTTTGGTGTGAAAATTAATTGATTTCGATATTATTGCATTATCAACTATTTAGACAAAAAAATTCACGAATAATTCTCGTAAATTTTATTGAGCGTTGCCTTGAGTTGAGCCAATGATTCGGGGCTAACATTTTTGAGTCCTTGCGCCCGAATCTCTTGGGCAATTGGCGTAATTTTGGCCACTAAGGCACTCCCTAATTCGGTCAAAAGCAAGTTGTAAGCACGGCGGTCATGCTCCATGTCCTCCCGTCTGACCAGCCCTTTTTCTTCCAAAACGTCGATAGCCCGGGTCACGGAAGCGGGATCCTTAAAAGTCAGTTCGGCTATTTCTCGTTGATTGACCACTGCACGCTCACTGATTCGCTTGAGGATGGTCCACTGTTCGGGCGTAATTTCCACCCCTGCCTGCTTCAGCACGGCATTGGCATATTTCTTCGTTTGCCGTTCAGTCCGTTCGATCAAGTAGATGAAAACATCATCAAGCGCCAAATCATTCATTGATTTTGAAATAGTTGATTTTGCAACAAATGTACGGGGGTAATATTATACCATACAAGTATTCGCGCTTTTTTTTGAAAAAATTTGAAATGCGTAGCATGAAAGAGCTTAGAACAACAACATAATAGCCTGATAAAGAATTAATTATGCAATACTCCAATGCGTATGGAGATAGGTATCAACCCAAAGATCAAGTGAATTGAAATTGGGTCCAAATCTTTCGCTTACTTTGCCGCGAATATTTGAGCATTAAATAACCACGATTTGTCTAAATAAAAACACGACTCCACCCCAAACGAGAAGCCAGAGGAACCGAAAAAGCCGAAAATCCTCGCCCCTAAGAAAAATACGGTGAGCGATTTTACCAAAAACAAAAACCGCTTTCTCGCCCCCAAGCCAGGCAATTCCAAAATGAAAGGCGCTGGTTTCAAAGGCGGTGGCATGAAAAAAGGGAAGTAAACGCGGCGGCGATGGATGAAAATTAACGTTGCGACGTAGCGACGTTGCGTGAAAATCAACGTTACGGCACCTTACGTACGAAATTGCTCAAAAATCGCTGCCAGCGCCACCGCCACCAAACTGCCCGCCACCAAACGACGCCGACTTGTCTGGCCGCGGCCCGGGTTGGTTGACGATGGTTTGCTCAATGAGCTGCTGCTCAACCTCCTGCAAGAGGCTGGTGTCCGTATCCTCCTCGTAGGTGTAGGCGCCTTCTGTTTTCCGTAGATATCTGATTGAAAAATAGGCCGTTACAAACAATACCGCCCCACTGATGACAGCCGCCCAAGTCAGTGGCATCACATGGTGGTAATACCGGAAAGAAAAAACCGAGGCTGCCACACAGGCCAATCCAAGGTCCAACATGTGCCGGTCTTTTTGTCGAAGCCCAATTAAGATATAAAGAAATGGGACGGTAAAAGTGAACAGCCAAAAGAACCAGCCAAGCGGCACGGATTCCAATAAGAACAGCTCGGCGCCCACCTGTTGCACCACCCAGTAGTTGCCACTAATATAAAAAGTAACCAACGACAATATTTCGAGCACGGTCAAAACACCATGCCAATGCCGCCATTCATAGCGATTTTGCCCTTTTTTCGAGAAAAAGTACATTCCTGCTGAAAACAACATCCCCGTAAAAGGCATCAGGTACAGCGCTACCCCTGGAATCTCTTCCACGATTTGCAATACAATCCCCAAGGAACACAGATATGCCGCCAGGGCCATCAATCGATCCAGATAACGTATGGTCCCAAACACCAAAAAGGGCCATGCGATGAAATAATACACCAGCATCGGGGTATTGTAAGGGAAAAGGACAAACACACTGAGTAAAATAGCCCACACCGACGAATACAACATCATATCGTCAATGCCACTGGCCCGATGCCGACCGTTGCGGATGATTTGAAGTTCCAGGAAAACCATACAAGCCATGCCGCAAATGATCCCAAAAGCAGAAAAGGCCCATTCAGAGTCGGGCGACAATACCAAGGCCACCATACCAGCAGAGGCCATGAGCAAGATCACGGTGAATATCGCCAGACCAATGCGGACAAAAATATTGGGCGAGTAAAAATTGGAGGGGTTTTGAGCTTTGATGAGCTCCCACTTTTCGTCTGAAAGCAAGCCTTTTTCGTGCCATTTGCTGGCCGCATCCTTGGTCAGTAGCGCGTCCAACCAGTCAATGTTGTAAGCAATCATGGGCGGTCGTTTTTAATGAAACGTTTGTATTGGGTAAGGAAAATAATGACCCCTGCGCAGGACAACATGAAGTAGAACAAATAAAAATAGGCACTCATGCTCCAACTTTCTGTATGTATAACAAGCATGTAGGTCAGTCCAATATAGCCATAAATTACCGCAACGGTAAGGAAATACAAAGAACCTCTGGTGCGCGCATACCACAGGAAAAAACCGACCGCCAAACAAAGCACCAGGAAATAAATCAGGGTCTGCCCTAAAGCCATCATCCCGGCCAGGGTGGAAACCATCAAGATGTGCACCCCGAAATTGAGGTAGGTCAGGGAAAAGTGTTTTTTGAACTCCCATCGCTCACTCAGGAACGGAATAAGGGTCAACAAACCACCCAAAAACACCCCGGTTTGAACGATGCTGACGCTGCTAAAATCGTTTTGTCGGAGCAAATCCTGCGGGGTCACGGTGATGCCCAGCCAAGTAGCCAAAGCAGTGATGCCGAGAGACAACACCCCTCGGTTGTCAAGCCAATAGGCCAATCCAAAAAACAAGATCATCGGGAACAGGGTAGCCAGTCCATACCGGGTACCAAAAATTTCATACTGATACTGCAAGTAGCCCTCCATGATCAAAAACGTGAGGCAGCCCAGCAGCAAAATGTAGTCATAATAAGGTGTGGGACTTTTGATTTCCCCCATCGAAAAGGGTTGTCGATGTCGAATGGCGTACCAAAAACACGCTGCACTGATTGCCCCAATCAAGGCAATAATTGCGGCATGACCGATGGTGTCGATGTTTTCATAAATCAAAAAACCGAGGCCCACATTCAGCAACAAAACACCGAGATAAAGCAGGGTTTTTAGCTCCCAGTGCAAGGAAAATGCCTTTTTTGCCTCAAATGCTTTGATTTTTTCCGCGTCGTCAGGCGTGACGAGCGCTTGTGCCAATAGTTTACGAAGGATGGGTTCGTGCATAGGTCGGGAATCAGGTTTTAGGGCGAAAAGGTAAGCAGGCTGGTTGAGAATTTGAAAACTAGGCCGAATTACCGTTGTTATCAGACTAGTTTTGCACCAGCTAGCATGTAGCCCCCCCCCTAGTACCTTGACCGCTGAAATAACTTCAAATCGGCAGAGCGCCCCCCTCATGGAATCCAAAATCAGCACGTACATTCAAAGTACTTTTCAGCTCCCCCCAGCTGAGGAAGCCCAAATCAGCGTCTTTTTCAAACCCCTGACCCTGAAACGCAACGATTTCCTGCTAAAAGAAAACCAGTTTGCCCAATACCTCGGCTTTGTACAATCGGGGCTGATGCGCGAGTTTTTTTACCACGATGGACGGGAAATTACCAAATGGATTTCTGGTCCGGGGTATTTCATCGTCGATTTAGCGAGTTTCCTGTTTGAAAAACCCGCTCGGGTGAACCTTCAGGCTTTGACGGATTGCGAGCTGTTTGCCATCAGTAAAACCGACTACGCTCGCATCGCCCAGGCAATTCCCAAATGGCCTGAAATTGAAAAAATCTTCATTGCCCGCTGTTTTACCGTTTTGGAAGAGCGGGTCATGACACACCTATCGCTCAGTGCGGAAGAGCGATACGACGCTTTTTTCCAATACAATCCCGAGTTGTTCAACCTCGTCCCACTTCAGTTCCTGGCCTCCATGCTCGGTATGACCCCCGAAACCTTCAGCCGCATCCGAAAAAAACGCAGCGAACGGAATTCTTGATTTTTGTCAAGGGAAGGGCTTTGAGTCGCACAGACCTTTGTCCCATCACTTTCAAACAAAAATTCAAGATGCAAGTCAATCACAATGCCCCCGTTCTTCAAAATGCTGAAATCCTGATCAATGCCAGCCCAGCGCAGGTTTGGTCGGTTTTAACCAACATCAACCAATGGCCCGCCTGGAATCCGAACATCCGAACCGCCAAGCTGGAAGGGGAGGCAATGGTAGGGGCAAATTTCCATTGGAATGTCAAAGGTGCCAGCATACAATCCATCCTGCACACGGTCATTGATCAAGCTGCATTCGGTTGGAGTGGTACCACGTTTGGTGGCTCTGCCATCCACAACTGGTATTTGGAAAACCAAAACGGCCACACCTTGGTCAAGGTGGAAGAAAGTATGGAAGGCTGGCTCGTGCGACTGTTCAAAAACAAAATGAATCGGGATTTGGCCGTTGACATGGCTTTTTGGTTGAAAAAACTAAAAGATGCCAGTGAAAAAGGAGAATTTTGATGCGGACAGCCAAAAATTGTTAAAAAAAACAATGAAAAGTTTTGCAAACAAATAATTTTATTTTTTACGTTTGCAACCTCTTTTCACAATTTTTCAAAACAAAACATTTGTCTTATGGAAGCAAAAACGAATTGGTTAGCCATCATTACCTCCATCGTGGCCAGCATGGTCATTGGGTTCCTTTGGTACGGCATGTTGTTTCAGGAACAATGGATGGCCGGCAATGGTATCACCATGGAGGGCGAAAAAATGTTCAAAAACGGCGCTGAAATCCCGATGACACCTACGCCCATGGTATTCAATATACTTTCCATGGTGGTGTATGCCCTGATATTCAATTGGTTGCTCAAACGTATGAACGTCAGCACCTGGCAAAGCGGGGCCATATTTGGGGCTACCATTGGCCTAATCATGCTCCTTGGGGTCATCACTGGCAACCTTTTTGCTGTTAATCCCTTCAGCCTGAGCATGGTGGACGGCTCTTACTCCTTCGTAATGTTCACGCTCATGGGCGCAATCATTGGGGGGTGGCGTAAGAAATAGGGGTTTACATACCACCCAAAAATCGTTCTGCAATCTTCAAAGGACGGAACACATACCGTTTTTTGGCGTGGTGCCCACCGGTTCGTTGTAGGATATCCTGAAGGGTTGCCAAAACAGTGAGCAGGTATTTTCCCTTGTTCAGCATCACGCACTCTGCCTGGGCGGCACGAGCGGCATCGGTTACCTCGGAGCGGGTGGCGATGCCGCTTTTGTTGAGGGTTTCCAGTACCTGCGTAGCCCAGATAACTGGCACATGCGCCGCCTCACAAAGCCAGAGGATTTCTTCCTGGATTTCGCTTAATCGTTCAAAACCAATCTCCACCGCCAGGTCGCCCCGTGCAATCATGACCCCGAAAGCAGGTTCGGCCATACCCTGCACCAACAAGGCTGGAAGGTTTAGCACAGCTTCCGAGGTTTCAATTTTTAGGACAATCGGGAGCTTTTTGCCCCCCTTGTTTTTCAATAAATCTTGTAGCTCGGCCACATCTTCCGCACTGCGCACAAACGAGAAGCCCAACAAATCCGCATGTGCCAAGGCAAATGGAATCACCGACTTATCAAAATCCGTCAAACAACGCACCGATAGCGATGTATCTGGAAAATTGATGCCTTTTTCGATTTTAAGACGCGGTTTTGCAGCCGAAACCCGGGTCATGCACAAGGTAGCCACCTGTTCACCGGCTACTTCCACCACCGCTTCAAACAACCCATCGTCAAACAAAACCCGATTGCCAACGCGCAAATCCTTGACCACACCCGGCAAGGTGCAGCCCACTACTTTTTGCTTCTTGTCAAAAACAGCGTTTGCTTCAGCCAGCAAGAACCGTTCGCCTTCACGGAGTTTTATCCGGTCGTCCAGCCTGCCCTTTCCAAGCAAGGTGGTTCGGATTTTTGGTCCGGCAAGGTCCATGTAAATCTTGCAAGGTTGGCCGGTAGTCCGGGAGGCTTTACGAACATTGGCCACCATGCGGCTCCATTTTTCGGGGCTGTCGTGGGCGCAATTGATGCGGGCGATGTTCATACCTGCCTTTAGCAGGGCTTTCACCGCAGCATAATCCTTGGCCATGCCAGATTCAAAAGTCACCATCAAATGGGGAATATTTGGGTCCGGCTTCCGGCCAAACATGGCATCGGCACGCTGGTGGATTTTTTTCGTTCCCAGTACAAAATCCTCTTTGGAAATCTCCTTCGCAGGGAATTTAGCCCCCAAACGCTGCAAAACAGCCTGTACTTGACGCAAAATATGGCTCTCGGCGCTGGCCAGTGAAGACAGTCCAGCATCGTGCAAATCGTCTTGCATGGAGCGCAAATCTTCCCGTCGAAGCGTGAGATAATGGATTAGGTTGGTAACGCTCCGCGTTTGTTGCGGATGGACACGGGCGATAAGCTCCTGTGCCGCTTGTTCAGCGTTTTTTTGGTTTTGATAGATACGTTCGAGCTTGCCGCGCAAGTCGGTAAGAGAGTGTGCCATAGTCTGGCAAAAGTGCGCAAAAGGCAGGAGATTCGGTACGGGTTTGCTCAGGTTGGGGGGTGATTTTTGTCAGAGGTATGTAGCGGCGACTTTAGTCGCCGCCATGGTCGCAGCCCCCCTCCCCTAAAATCGCCTCAATTCTGCCCAATTGCCCCAACCATTAACGGCACCAGGCCTTTCCAAAAACAAGGAAATCAGATTACCAATCAGGGTGACCCCCATCACAGGTGGTACCGATTTCAATTATCCAATTTTGGCCCAATACATGACCCAAATCATTGGGATTGGCCTGCTTACGCTTGAAACTTGCAGCAGAAAATTCATGGATGTGATTTGGGTTTTGGTCATCGTCTTTTTCCTCTTCGCACTACTGCTTTGGCTTCCAATTCGGGTAGAGGTTGACACAACACAGGAGGTTTACATGGTGAGTTGGCAGGGCGTGTTGAGTTTTTGGGGCAAACCAGAAGAAGAAAAATGGGGTTGGCACCTACGGGTTTTAGGTTGGCCGGTTTCGCTAAAAAGTGAGGACAATAAGCCAAAAGGCATCCAACATCAAAACAAGAAGGAGAAACCCACTCACTCGAAACGAAGCAGCTTTTCCTTCCGGCAAGCAAAAGCACTGCTCCAATACGGGTGGGAAGCCATCCAAGTAAAACGCCTGTATATCAATTGGGATACCGGGGATTTTGTGCTCAATGCTTGGTTATATCCCCTTTTTCGGCAATTAAGTGCCGGCAAAAGACAATTGTGTATCAATTTTAAAGGCGAACAAGACATCACAATTCGCCTGCAAACACGGCTGGGGCTTTTGGCACTTGCCGCCATGCGGGTTTTCATAAATTCTAAAACTAAATAATCATGCAAACCAATTTTGAGGAAGTACTCGGTAAAGTCACCGATTTTTTAAAGTCGGAAGCTAAAACGGAAACCGTGATTGGCAAGGAGTTCACGCTCGGAGAGTTCACCTGCGTGCCCGTAATCCGGGTCGGTCTAGGGTTCGGTTATGGCGGTGGTGAAGGGGAAGACCCACAAAAAGGCCATGGAGGTGGAAGTGGCGCCGGCGCTGGCATCGGAATTGAGCCACTTGGCTTTCTGGTCACCAAGGGAAATGAAATTTCCTTCGTGCCCTCCCGCAGCAGCAAAGGCCTTGCCGCAGCATTTGAAAAAATGCCCGATGTGTTGGAAAAATTCCTGGCTAACAAGGAAAAAATCAGTGCCAACTAAGGACTACCCCTGCATTGATGTTGGAAACCTCAGCGAGGCTTTCCCGTGAGTAGGTGTATACAGGGTAGAGAAGGTTTATAATTGCATTCGAAAAAGTGGAAAGCGCCCGCTTTTTAGGGTGCAATTATAAACCTTCATCAACTTTATCCACCATATCAACCATTTGAGACGGCCTCAATACCCAAACACCTCCTCCAAACTCAACTCCACCACCTTCCCAATCTTCCGGAGATATTTGAAATCGATGCGTTCGCGCTCGCCCAGCACGAGCCAAGTATAGTGGCGGCCTTTGACGTGTTGGCGTTGAAATTCCATCAAATCTGCGGCTTTGGCTGTTTCAATGTTGCGGTAAATGTCTTCCCGCAAATCGCGGTTGGCAAAGCCTTTGTCGCGGTTCCCACGCCAGGCCCAGTATAGTTCAGCCTGGGAAATCCGACTGGCGGCAATCTGTTTCAAAACACCCTGACGGGCATGTTCCATCTGCGGGAGCGACACGGGCATGTCTTCCAAAATGGCCTGAAAAGCTTCTACCGCATCGCGGAGCTTATCGGGCTGGGTGCCCACATATCCCTGCAACCAATGGGCTTTGTTTTTCTTGGGTGGGCTTCCGGCATGGACATAAGCGGAATACGCCAGGGCCTTGGACTCGCGGATTTCCTGAAATACTATACTCGAAAGTCCGTAACCAAAATATTGGTTGTACCACTCGGCGAACACAAATTCATCGAGGTTGAACTTCGGTGTTCCTTTCGAAAGCATTAGGAGCTCTATCTGTACGGAAGGAAAGTTCACGAAGTAAACCTTGTCCTTCTTCACCCCAATTTCAGGGTACTTTTTGCTCGGCAACGGTTTTTGCGCGGCGTCCTCCACCGCGTGGTATTTTTTCAGCACGGCCCCAACTTTCCGCGGGGTACCCGGTCCAAAATAGAAGACTTCATGCTGGAAAAACCGTAGGCTTTTGAGTAATTCGGTCAATTCCACCGGGCTAAGGGCATGAAGTTGCTCGGCGGAAAGTTTGTCTGTGAATGGGTTGTTGGGACCAAATTTGGCATAATTGGCCAAGCCTTTGGATAGGATGGCCCGTTTGTCTTTTTTGCTGTTTTCGCGGCGTTGCAAGGTGTCAGCCACCAGGTTTTCCAAAGCCTCTGG
>JALHPW010000106.1:0-1540 GCA_022842255.1 Saprospiraceae bacterium
GAAATTTGCCCCGGGATTTGAAATTGTGAAATTTGGATATTGAGATATTATCTGATCATTCATGGCAGTTATCTCAAGAACCGTTTCCCAATATCTTAATATCCCAAATATCTAAATATCCACTCCTGGATGCAAAAATTCTTCGCTTTTCTAAAGCAGTTTGTCAACTTCTTCCGCAGGCATGGCGACGACGACCGCAGCCTGATGGAAAAATTGCGCGACAAATACCGGCTGGTCATCATGAACGACGACACGTTCGAGGAGGTCACGTCGGTGAAACTCACGCCTCTGGCCGTTTATGTTGGCTTGAGTTCGCTCATCGTGGGCACGGCCATTTTGGTAACAATGCTGATTATTTGGACGCCTTTGAAACGGTACATCCCGGGCTACGGTGATTTTACCCGCGATTCTGAGATTGCCGAGTTGACGGGCAAGGTGGCCAATCTTGAAAATGAAATCGAGGCCCATCGGCGCTACAACGATAATTTTCGGAAGCTCCTGACCGGCGATGTGCAAGACATGACCGAGGCCGCTGTCAAAAAACAAGGTCAGCCGGAAAACCCTGCCGACACCATGCCCAAGGACATCGACCGCATCCCAGAGGATGAAAAGTTGCGCTCAGAGGTCGCCATGGGCACGTTCACCGCCGACCCAAAGGCTGCGAAAGCGCCCCTCAGTGCCTTGGCCAGCGACATTCCTTTGGAACAGCTCTTCTTCATGCCTCCCGTAAGCGGCGAGGTTACGGCCAAATTTGACCTGGCAAAATCCCACCACGGACTGGATGTGGCCGCGCCCAAAAACACCGCGGTCAAGGCTGCCGCTGATGGTTCGGTCATATCCGCAGGTTACACCGTAGAAACCGGCTATAGCATCGCCGTACAGCACCCAAATAATGTGGTGACGATTTACAAACACAACTCCGTGCTGCTGCGCCGCGAAGGCGACAACGTAAAAGCTGGCGAAGCCATCGCCATCATCGGGAATTCCGGGGAAAACACCTCCGGGCCGCACCTGCACTTTGAACTTTGGCACAAAGGGCGAAGCGTGGATCCGGCGCTTTATATCAATTTTAAGTGAAAGGGTTGATTGGGTTTATGAGGTTGATAGGGTTTATATTTTGGACTCGAAAAGCAGGTTTCGTCCACTTTTAGGATTCAAAATATAAACCCTATCAACCTCATAAACCCAATAAACCTTTTCTCAAGTCACCCGCTGCCCGCCAGGCAATACCCGAATCAAAGCAATCGCCAAAAACGTCATGCCGGAAATCATCGCAGCCAGTAGTGGAGCGACGTAAATGGGGTGCGCCATGCTGTGCCAATACCCCAGTTTCCCGCAATAATCCATCACCAATACGTGGGCGAAATAGATGCCAAAACTGGCTGCTGAAAATTCGCGCTCGATGTCCAGCATCGGGCGGTTGTTGAATGTAAATTTTGCCAACAAAAACCACCCAATAGCCGAAATGGCCACATTGGGCGTCAGATAATCGTAGAAATATACATTCGTATGGCCATCCCAGAAAAACGTGTTGATGCCG
>JALHPW010000106.1:1550-3519 GCA_022842255.1 Saprospiraceae bacterium
CGTAAGATGCCAACATGGTACCAGCCGTCCCCACCAAAATCAAGGCCCAGGGCAGGTAACGATTAACCTGTAACGATGAACGATGAACGATGAACGATGAGCCACCCCGTTCATCGTTCATCGTTACTCGTTCATCGTTCATCGTTACCCTAGTTCCGAGGAAATAACCCAGGACGAAGTAGCCAGCGTTGTTCGTGAAAAGTTCGAAATAGATGCCGATGGGCATTTGTAAAAAAACGGCCATTCCCTTGTAAATCCAGGTACCCACGCACCACATTATGATGAAATACAGAAAGTCCTGATTCGTGGCGGTTTTTACCCAAGGCCTTAAAATCGGGTACACCAAATACAGTCCGATGATGAGGTAAATAAACCAAAGGTGATAGTGTACCGGGCCGGTCACGATGCTTTTCAGGGCCGCGCCGATGCTTGCGGGACTCCCATTGGCCATGTATCCGTAGAAACAATAAATCAGCATCCAGAAGATGGCTGGAATCACCACCCGGGAGAAACGGCGCTTCAAAAAATCGGGCAGTGGGTAGTCTTTACCCAACAAGAGATACCCACTCAGCATCACAAACAGCGGCACGGCCGGGCGCGTGAGGGAGTTCCAAAAATTGCCCGCCCACCACCAGGTGCCGTTGAAATCCTGCCCTTCGCCGTGGGCAATGGGCGCTGCTACGTGAATGCCGATGACCATGACCGTGGCCAGGTTGCGCAATCGATCAGGCCAAGGAGCGGGCGGGGCTTTAGGGGTTGGCGGTTGGTTGTTCGTTGATTGTTCGCTCATACTTGAAAAGGACTGGCTCTAAGGTAGGGTGTATCTTAGAATGTGTGCAATGGTATATAATCCGCGGGGCTAGAGTTCGCAGCGCGCACATTCGGAATCGCGGTGTAGCAACCCAAAACTATGTGTTCTATGTGAACTATATGGTTCAGGATTACCGCCGGTCCCAAATCCCTACATTTGCCCAAAATCTAAAAACAATGCACAACAAAACCGCTGTCATCTCCGGGGCCACCAAGGGCCTGGGGCGCGCCATCGCTGAAATTTTTGCCCAAAACGGGTTCGACCTCTGTGTGTGCGCACGTACGGAGGCCGATTTGGAAGCCATGGAACGCGATTGGGTACAACAATTTCCGCAGCAAAAACTTCATGTTTTCGCAGCAGACGTGAGCAAAAAATCGGAAGTGCTGGAGTTTGGCGCGTTTGTACGCAACACCTTTAAACACCTCGATGTATTGGTAAACAACGCCGGTGTTTTTATGCCCGGCAAGATTTCAGAAGAACCCTCCGGCACGCTAGAAACCCAAATAGAAACCAACCTATACAGTGCTTACCACCTCACCCGGTCGCTGTTGCCAATGATGATTCCACAGGGGCGCGGGCATATTTTCAACCTCTGCAGCATCGCCAGTTTTATGGCGTATCCGAATGGCGGCTCGTACAGCATCAGTAAATTTGCTTTGTTGGGTTTTTCCAAAGTATTGCGCGAGGAAATGAAACCGAAAGGGCTAAAAGTCACCTCTATCATGCCTGGTGCAGCCTGGTCTGATTCCTGGGCGGGCGTGGACCTACCCTACGAACGCCTCATGCAAGCCACAGATGTGGCCAAGGCGATTTGGGGTTGTTATGATATGAGCGATGCGGCGGTGGTAGAGGAATTGATTTTGAGGCCACAGTTGGGTGATTTGTGAGGTTTTTTAAGCAAAATGCTGGGTGTTTTTCCAAACTAAAACCTATAAGGTTTCAAAAACCTTATAGGTTTCGATAGCGAAATTTGCCGTTGTTTCAGTCCTCGCCAACAACATGCGACAAGGCTAAATCCCAGAATTGAAAAACAAATTAACCTATCACCCTCCCCATGGACAAAACCCAAAACGCGATAGCCATCTTCGACAAACACGCGCAACTGTATCAGGACAAATTCATGAATGTGGATTTGTATGCCGATACTTTGGATGTGTT
>JALHPW010000106.1:3529-11074 GCA_022842255.1 Saprospiraceae bacterium
CGCCGAGGTACTGGAACTTGCTTGCGGACCAGGGAACATCACACAATACCTGCTGCAAAAACGGCCAGACTTAAAGATTTTAGGAACGGACCTCGCGCCCAACATGCTCGAACTGGCCAAAATCAATAACCCAAGTGCCGAATTTCAATTGCTGGATTGCAGGGATATAGATAAATTGGATAAAAAGTATGATGCGTTGATGGTCGGTTTTTGTCTGCCCTATTTGTCGAAAGACGAAACCCGAAAACTGATTAAAGATGCACATGCGTTGCTGAATATGGGAGGGGTTTTGTATCTTAGTACCATGGAAGCGGATTACGGAACCTCCGGTATCCGCTATTCCAGCACCGGGGATGCTATGTACATGTTTTACTACCTGGCCGATGATTTGCTTGAAATTTTGAAGGAAAATGACTTTCAAATCATTGATTTACAGCGAAAAATAACCCAAGTGCCCGATGGGAATACCGTAACAGACCTGATCATCATTGCTAAAAAATAAGCACAACCATTATGACCGCCAACGCACCCAGTACTATAAACGAGTACATCGCTACTTTTCCCCAGGACGTCCAGGAGATATTGGAGCTAGTCCGCAGCACCATCCAAAACGCCGCGCCCGCCGCCACCGAAGACATCCGCTACGCCATTCCGACCTTCCGCCTGGCCGGCAAAAACCTGGTCCACTTTGCGGGTTACAAAAACCACATCGGGTTTTATGCCGCACCCACTGGAAATGAAGCGTTTAAGGCTGAACTATCCGTATTTAAAGGAGGAAAAGGCTCGGTGCAGTTTCCAATAGACCAGCCCATGCCCTTGGAGTTGATTACGAAAATTGTAAAATTCAGGGTGGCGGAAACCTTGGAAAAGACTGGGAAGAAGAAATAAAACTATTTAGGCAAATGCAGCTGTCATACTCAAACTTCCCTTAGCCTATCAATTATATCAATAACGGAGATAACAATGAAAAAAATAAGATTTCTATTCTGTTTGCTCACGGCCCTCTATTCTGTAGAAGTTATTGCTCAATTTGAACATAAGTTTGAGTTTCAGACTGCAAATAGAGCTTCCATAAAAAACGAGGATGTCAAAATTTTCTATGACAGGTTTAATACTTATATTGATAAATTAAAGGATTCAACTCAAAAAGCCGACTCTCCAGACCCTCAAAATATGATTTCCAATTTCGTGATTTTTACGGAAGAGGGGTTGGTAATGAAAGACTTGGAATTCCATTCCGTAGAAAATTGCAAGCAAAATATCTTACTTGGAAAGGCTGAGTTAGGAACCGACAAAATAAATCCTTGGCTATATGTCGACCTAGAAAGTCATGCTAATTTAGCAGATTTGGAAAGCATCTTGTCTTTCTTAAGGGAGCGTGGTATTGAGTACGCGTTTGGAAGGGACGAGGAATATAGTCGCCTAATAAAAAAGCATTAAGGAAGTGTCTAACTTTAAAAAAAACACCCCCCTCACCCCCGACGAAGCCCTCCAGAAAATGGAACGCTTTTGTGCCTACCGCGAACGTTGTCCCAAGGAGGTGCGCAGCAAACTGGCTGAATTCGGCCTCTCCCGCGCCGATGCGGAGCAGATTTATCAAGTGCTGGAGGAAGATAAGTTTTTCAATGAAGCACGTTTCGCCATGGCCTTCGCCGGAGGGAAATTCCGCTACAACTATTGGGGCCGCGTCCGTATTCGGCAAGAACTGAAAATGCGCAGCATCTCGCCCGAGTTGATTGCCCAGGCACTGGATTCCATTGACCAGGAAGAATACGAGGCCCTGATCCATAAACTGCTCGACAAAAAACGCGAACAGTATGCGGGCGACGACAATGCCCGGGAAAAAACCGCCGCCTCGCTGATTCGGGCCGGATTTGAAATGGATTTGGTGTTTCGGTTTTTGTGAGCACACCCTCTGTGGTAAAACGATCTACCTTTGCGCGCCCAATCGTAAATCCAAAATCGTCATTCGTAAATCGACCACATCCATTGAATTTTCTAACGCTCGAGAACGTCACCAAAAGTTACGGGGAGAAAGTCCTGTTCCAAAATATCAGCCTGCACCTTGACAAAGGGCAAAAAATCGGCCTCATTGCCAAAAACGGCACTGGCAAAAGCACGCTCATGCGTGTCATCGCCGGTAAGGAAGGCAGCGAGGGCGAAAACGCCAAAATCACCCTTCGCAAGGACATCCACATTGGCTGGCTTGACCAGGAACCCAATTTCCCACCCAATATGGACGTGTTGGGCGCTGTGCTCGATCCTTCTAACCCGCTCGTGCGCGTCGTGCAGCGCTACGAGAAAGCCTTGTTGCACCCGGAAAATCCGGATGAGCTCACCGAAGCCATTGCCGAGATGGACCAGCAAAACGCCTGGACCTTCGAGGCCAAGGTGAAAGAAACCTTGTCGCGTTTTCGGATGGACAACTACGAGCAAAAGGTCAGTACGCTCTCCGGTGGACAACAAAAGCGACTCGCACTGGTCAAAATCCTGCTCGAAGAACCCGATTTTCTCATTCTCGATGAGCCGACCAACCACTTGGATGTGGAAATGATCGAATGGCTCGAAGAATACCTGCAACAACCAGGCATCACCCTGTTCATGGTCACGCACGACCGCTATTTCCTTGAAAATGTGTGTGATAGCATCATTGAACTGGAAGGTGGCGAACTCCGGCGGTATTCCGGTTCTTACTCGGATTACCTCGAAAAAAGGCGCTCCGCGAAGAAAACGAAGCCACTACTTACGAGCGACAAAACAAGCTCCTCAAAAACGAACTCGATTGGGTGCGCAAATCCCCACAAGCGCGTACCACAAAAGCCAAGGCCCGGGTGGATGCTTATTTCAATCGGAAGGAAGCCAACGATTCCCTGAAAAAAACGAAGGACGAAATGACGCTTTCGATCAAGGAAACCTGGCTGGGCGGTAAAATTGTGGAATTGCACAACATCAGCAAATCGTTCGGAGAGAAGAAACTGCTCGAAAATTTCAGCTACAAATTCAAACGCAAGGAGCGGGTGGGCATCGTAGGGCAAAACGGTTCCGGGAAATCCACTTTTTTGCAAATCATCACCCAGTTGCTGCCGCCCGATACGGGCAAAGTGGTGGTAGGCGATACCGTCACCTTCGGACATTACCGCCAGGAAGGCATACAACTTAAGGACGACAAACGGGTGATTGACGTGATTCGCGACATCGCCGATTACATCCCGCTCGAAAAAGGCAAGGAACTCTCTGCCGCGCAACTGCTGGAGCGTTTTTTGTTTACGCGCCCACAGCAACAAGTGTACGCCAGCCAACTTTCCGGTGGCGAGCGGCGTAGGCTCTACCTGCTTACGGTGTTGATGAAAAACCCCAACTTCCTGATTCTTGACGAACCGACCAACGATTTGGACGTACTGACCTTGCAGGTTTTGGAAGATTTTTTGGAAGATTTTCCAGGCTGTTTGGTGGTGGTAACGCACGACCGCTATTTCATGGACCGGCTGGTAGACCACCTGTTTGTTTTTGAAGGCAATGGCCAAATCAAGGATTTCAACGGTACTTATGCGGAATATCGGGCTTTGAAACGCACTGTATCGGCGACTTCAGTCGCCGTACGCGAGGAAACTCCGGCGACTAAAGTCGCCGGTACAGAAACGGGCCCGGCACTCTCCAACACCGAGCGCAACGAGATGAAAAGGCTCGACAAAGAAATTGCTGCACACGAAAGCCGTAAAAAGCAGATTCTGGAGCGCTTTAACGCTGCCGATTTGGGCGCTGACGAGGCTGGGAAACTATCCGCCGAGTTGGGAAAATTACAGGAAGATTTGGAGGTAAAGGAGATGCGATGGCTGGAGTTGGCGGAGCGGGGATGAAAAATGATTCATGGCCAATTTTCTCACCCGAAACCCTACTTTTGCGCACTTTTTCAGACAACGCAACATGCAGGAGCAAGACACCACCGCCCCCAAACCCAATCAGAAACCCAGTTTTTTTGAAAAACTCACCAACTGGGAGCTCTGGCCCTCCAGTGTTTTGTACACGCCATTGGCCCCGATTTGGGCTTGGTATTCCCTTCGGGCAGGCTCTTTGTGGTTTTTCACGCCCTCCAATCCCACCATTCCTTTTGGCGGCTATGAAGGGGAAACCAAAACCGACGTGTACAAACAAATGCCTGACGGCATTTACCCGCGTACCATTTTGGTCAAGCCCGGAGAAGATTTTGAAGCCCTGAAAAAACGGGTGGCAGAGGCCGGGTTTCAATATCCATTTATTGTAAAACCTGATGTGGGGCGCAAGGGCCTGTTGTTTCGCAAAATAGACAACGACGCCCAACTGCTTGAATATCATCTGTATTGCCCGATGGATTACCTCGTGCAAGACCTTGTGGACTTGCCCATGGAACTCGGCGTTTTCTACGTTCGCCACCCTGCCAAACAAACCGGACAAATCACCGGCATCATCCTCCGCGAAGCCTTGGAAGTTTGGGGCGACGGCCAATCTACCCTCCGCGAACTCATCGAACGGCACCCGCAAGCCAGCAAACGCGCCGAAGAAATGTGCCGCAAACACGAGGATAAAATCAATTGGATCCCCGCCGATCGTGAAAGATACGTGTTGTCTTACGCCATCAACCGCAGCCGGGGCGCGCGTCTGCGCAACCTTTCGAGCGAAGCCGATGCCGAGCTGACGGAGTTTTTCGACAAAATTAGCCTCCATAGCGGAGCTTTTTTTTGGGGGCGTTACGATGTAAAATGTAGCTCGCTCGCCGAACTGAAACAGGGCAAAAACTTTGCAATTTTGGAGTATAATGGCGCTGGCGCATCACCCAGCCACATTTACCACTGTGGGATGAGCCTTTGGCAAGCCTACGCCGAAATCCTGCGCCACTGGAAACTGCTATATGAAGTTTCTGTTTGGAACAACGCACATGGGCATCCATATTGGCCATTTTGGAAAGGCTTGCGCTACCTTCGGGCCGTCAATCGTCACCTTGACTTGCTGGATAAATACGATTAGGACCGTTGACGGTTGACTATTGACGGTGGAACTCAAAGGTCCCTGTCAGCAGTCAACGGCCAATAGTCAACAGTCAACGGCCAACAGTCTTTCATGAAAAGCATATTTCGCGTCTTCTACTCTGGGATGTCCATCAGCTTTTTCGGCTCGATGGTCATCGGCACCATCGGCCTTTCGGCGATGCAGATCAGCATCACAGAGGGGATACGGCCCGCCATCAATTTCTCCATTGGAAGCATTGTGGCGGAGGTGATTTATGTACGATTGCTGTTGGTGGCGCTTACTTGGATCCAAAAGAACGAGCGTATCTTTAAGATCATGGAATGGCTGGCGGTGGTGATTGTGGTGATACTGGCCATTGGTAGTTTCAAGGCTTCCATGGGGCATCACGGTGCCAAGAACGTGCTGTTGTCTTACACCATGCATCGTTTTTTGCTGGGTTTGATGATGCGCGCCATTAGTCCTGCGGCAATACCTTTTTGGCTGGGCTGGAGTTCGGTGTTGTACGCCAAGGGCATCATGCAGGACAAAAAAGGTTTTTACAATGGCTATTTACTGGGCATTGGCCTGGGTACGTTTGCTGCCCATTGTATTTTCATTTTTGGTGGTAAAATGGCCGTCCAAAAACTAGATGCCAGTCAGGAAGCCATCAATTTTATCATCGGTTGCGTGTTCTCTATCACGGCCATCGCGCAGATTTGGAAGATTTTGAAAAAAAGATACCAGCACAGGAAGAAGCATAAAGTGATGAATTGATAGCGTAATAGAGTGATTTTGAGACAACTCTCCAATATCTCAATAACCCAATATCTTAATACTCAGCTTAATGATAGGCATAGTTGGCGGCATCGGCCCCATGGCGGGCGCCGACCTTTACAAGAAAATCGTGGAGAACACGATTGCAGAAACGGACCAAGAGCATTTGCCGGTGCTTTTGGCCTCTATACCCAATGAGATTGCCGACCGAACCTCTTTTTTATTGGGGAAAAATACCGAAAACCCCGCCCCAGCAATCGCCAAGATTATCCTATTGCTCGAAAATGCAGGGGCGAACCACATTGGAATCGCCTGCAACACAGCTCATGCACCGCAGATTTTTGAGCCGATGCGGGTAGTATTAAAAGAAAAAGGTTCGCAAGTGAAGATAGTGAATATGATTGATGCATCGGTGCAAGCCATTCAATCGCATCCCAAAAATATCCAGCGCGTCGGCCTGCTCAGTACCTCTGGGACCTATAAAACCAATATATATCAAGATCGACTGAAGACAGCAGGACTGGTGCCGGTGCTGCTAGATTTTGAACAACATGAAGCTTGGTCCCAACGGGCCATCTATGAAATCAAAGCAGCTTCTACAAATATACCAGAAGGTCCAATTGACCTGCTGAATACCGCAATCCAACAGCTGAAACACCTTGGTGCTCAAGCAATTATATTGGGTTGTACCGAACTGGGCATGATTGAAGAACGCCTCAAATTTCAGGGTTTGGCAGTATTCAACCCCAACCTAATCTTGGCCAGAACGCTCATTGGGCAGGCATATAGGGAAAAGCTGATGGAATTATGAAGTGATGGAGTGATGAAGTGATACCACTCGGCCATCACTTCATCACTCTATCACTTCATCACCCCATCACCAAATCCCCACCAAGCCCACCAATTTTTTGTTACTTTGTGACCCGGACCAAGCCATGCGCTGGTCTCATGTTTAAAAACTCCAACAGATGCTCAATATCCTGCACGAAAATCCCGCGTTTCTGGTGGTTAACAAACCGCCTGGCCTGACCTCACAGCCTGACAAAACCGGCGACGACTCGCTCCTGACCCTCGCCGAGGCGTATTGCGGTCATCCCTTGCATTTGGTCCACCGCATCGACCGACCGGTGAGCGGACTGGTGCTTTTTGCCAAAACAACCGAAGCCATGGTGCTTTTTTCTGCCCAGTTTCAGGCGCGTACAGTGCAGAAAGACTACCTCGCCATGGTGCAAAACATGCCGCCCAAGCCCGAGGGAACCCTGGTGCATTATTTGAAAAAAAATCAGGCGAAAAACACCTCCACGGTGTACGACGAAGAGCAGCCCGGCACCGAACGCGCTGAACTTCGGTACCAACTGCTCGACAGCAGCAAACACTACCATTTACTTCATATTCAATTGGTTACCGGGCGTCACCACCAAATCCGCGCCCAACTTGCCGCCATCAAATGCCCCATCAAAGGCGATGTGAAATACGGTGCGCGCCGCAGCAATCCTGACCGCAGCATCCACCTCCATGCCTGGCGATTGGCCTTCGATAATCCCGCCACAGGAGAACGAATCCTGTTGGAAGCGCCACCACCTGAAGAGGTTTTGTGGCAGGCTTTGGGGCCAGCTAAGGAGGGTTGGAGTATGTTTCGGAAGGCAGGGAATTAAGGTGGAATCTTACACAGTCAAAGTGTAATCAACTCCCCAATCGAGTGTCATCCCGACCACAGGGAGGGACCTGCTCCAGCACAAGTTTCCAGCTCCCACCTGCACTAATTTTGGCACCCAAGAATAAAGGTGT
>JALHPW010000107.1 GCA_022842255.1 Saprospiraceae bacterium
TGCCGCGCACCAGGAAGCCCGGAGCGGTCATAGAGCCTGGGATGATGCCCATTACGCCTTTGCCCGCCGGGGTAGCGCCCTTGCGGTGTACGATGACTTCTTCGCCGTTCAGCATTTCTTTCCAGGCAAAATTGTGGTGGTTTTCCACCTTCGCCAGCACGGTCGCGCCAATGGCCTTGGTCAATTTGCGGTGAATCACCTCGTGGCACGCGGAAGCGTAGTCGCCGGCCAGGTTCATCGCCAGCCAGTACTCTTGTCCGGCCTCGCTGTTCATATCCAAATAAGCCAAATTGGCCGCATACGCAGGCAGTTTGCACTGTTCTTTGGCGATACGGGTGTAATGTCCGGCAAGGGTAGCCCCCAATCCACGGGAACCCGAATGCGTCAACAAAGCCAGATACCGCCCTTTTTCAACACCGAGTGCTTCGTCTTTTTCGGCAAAATCAATGATCCCCCATTCCACAAAGTGGTTGCCACCCCCAGAGGAGCCCAATTGCGTAAACGCTTTGTCCTGCAAGCCGCGCAGCAAATTGTTCAGCTCAAATTCCTTGCGGTCCAACACCTGGTGGTAGGCGCGGTCCTTCCCTTTGAAGCCATTGCCTGCCCCAAAAGCCGTTTGCGCAATCAATTCACGTTTGTAAAAGGAGCGGTTATCGAAGAAGTGCTTTTCCGGAATATCGAAGACTGACAAGGCCATCCGACAACCAATGTCCACCCCCACCCCGTACGGAATGATGGCGTTTTTGGTGGCCAATACCCCGCCGATGGGCAGACCATAGCCTTGGTGCGCATCCGGCATCAGTGCCCCGGCCACGGTGATTGGCAGGCGCATGGCGATATTCATTTGGTTCAAGGCACCTTCTTCGATGCCCTCTTTTCCAAAAATGGCATAATCCGCCGTCTCCGCCTTCAATTCGATGGTGGCTTTGGCGGCTTCCTGGGCTTTGGCCTCCAGGATGGCGGTGGCCAATGTGGCCAACTCGGCATCCTCGAGGTAGGCTTCCGGGTTTTTGCGCACACGGTTTAGCTTGGTCAGGGTCTGCTGTTTGTTGGCTTCCGCAAAAGTGTTGGTCGCCAATTCAAGGGCAATCCCAAGGATTTTTCCTTCGGTGAAGCCCAGGGTGAGGAGGTCTTTCCCCTTTATCCCGGCCTTTTCCTTGGCGGATTTTGAATGGTTTTTTGCTTTCATAATGTGATGTTCCAAACTGAAAATCAAACAATCAAGCCTGATTTTCAAATGACGAGGCCCAAACCTTGAAAAGTGTTTTTGAGTTCCCGAAAGGCCCAAAACTAAAGGCTCAAGCCTTGTACATGCTGAATAAACGAATAAAAACAGCTTGGCCTACACTTTTTGCTTCCTTTGTTCGTGTAGGGTTCATTTCCAATGGTCGCTCGGTTATTCACCGGGTCACTGGCAGTCACCCGGTAAATAACCGAGCGACTTTTTAAAATGAACCGCTCGTGTACTGTTCCTAAGTACCGATGAAACAAAAATTCTAAAAAATAGCTCCTGGCCTAAAGCAACTGGAGCACAAAAAAACGCCGCATGAAAAAAAGAACCATTCTACTTGTTTTGGGCTTGAATCTACTTGTTTACCAAGTTTTTGGACAAAATTTTAAGCAGCAGTTCAACGAGCTGTTTTCAGCAAAAGATACCCTGGGCCAAATACAATTGCTTGAAAAATGGGAAAAAGCGGAGCCCGACAACCCCGAAATGTATGTTGCCTACTTCAATTACTATGTCCAAAGAAGCACTCAAGAGATTATTGCGATTGGCAATCAGCCCAAGGGGGAGGATGTGCTTGAAATCATAGACCAGGATTCTACACAACAAGAGACAGTTGCCTATATGTATGGCGACACCTACTACGACCAGGCCTTGTTAGAAAAGGGCTTTGATGCCCTGGATAAAGGAATTGCGAAAAACCCAACCCGGCTTGATATGCGTTTTGGGAAGATTTATATGCTTGGTCAATCCGCGGATTATGAACGGTACACCACTGAAATCATAAAGACGGTTGATTATTCGGCGGTGATTAAGAATTCGTGGACCTGGGCAGACAATAAGCCACTTGAAGACCCAAAGAATTTTATGTTGGGCTCAATTCAAGGCTCAGTCGTTCAACTTTACAATACGGAAGACGAGGTTTTGCTTGACAATATGAAACGTATAGTCGAAGCTGTGCTAAAACATTACCCGGACCATGTTGAAAGCTTGTCGAATCTTGCTATTATTTACCTGGAAACAGAGGAATATGACAAAGCCCTGGAGCCCTTGTTGAAGGCCGAAAAGTTAGCCCCTACCGACTATATCGTACTGGCCAATATCGCCCAAACCTATAAGCTTAAAGGCAACCATAAGGCGGCCATCAAGTACTACAAAAAGGTAGTCAAGTACGGGGATGACGACGCAAAAGCATATGCAATGGAGCAAATAGAAGTACTTGGGAAAAAGTAAAAATGCTTGGGAGAAAAAATTTGGAGCAAAGTGAAACTTTTGAGTTTTTGCCCCCGTCTATGCGCAAACTCAATCAAAATCCAGTTTTCCAACGCCTAACATCTTCCAAGCAATGACAAGCGCAGACACTCAAACCATCCTCACCGGTTTCTTCACTTTCCTGGTTGGAGGTATATTGTACTTTAGAATGTTGAAACGCCAGGAAAAGTCCGAGGGATGAACCGAAGCACTCCAATACGATGAAACCAAGCGGTTCAATTCCATATTATAGCCAACGCAGAGTGGTTTTGAACACTGTTTGCATGTAATCAATTAAAAATCACGTTTTTGCATCAATCAAATCATCAAAATCACTTGAATCAGAGTATAATCCCATTTCATCGCCCCTTTTTTACGGTTCATGACTTTCAAGCCGTCCGGTTTTCAAAAGCCGCTAGACCTTTGGGTCAAGAACTTCTAAAAAACTGAATTACAACACATTCCAAAATAGCTGCACCCAATCTCAATTGCGGTAAGACAGCTCAAAAACTCAAATTTTTATGAAAAACCCCCTGTTGGTGGCTTTGTCCACCCTGCTATTGCTATGCCTCGCGGCCTGTGAAAAAGACGAAATCATTGTTCCACCCCCGCCTACCAATCGAATCGATTATTTGTTGGTAGATGAATGGCAGGAGGAGCTCCTGATTTATGGGAAATTCCCCAACACGCAAGGCAGTGTTACCATTGAGGGTACTCCCCTCGTGATTGAATCATGGTCGAGCCCGCTCATCATTTGTAAAGTGCCCTTTTCCAATCCACACGATTACGGCGATGTCATTGTGCAAGCTGAAAACACCCAAAGCGCCCCGCGTCGTTTGTACAAATGGGTGATAGAGGTAACCAGTAAACGCCCACACGGTGGCATCGGTGGAACCATTTTAGAAGAGGCCGTTTGCGAGGTGTCTATACGCGGTGACTCGAAGGCGGTCCCCAATCACGTATTCACGGAAGCTTGCACGGAATTGTTTCCCGGAGGATCGGCAAAGTACAGCGCCGGCGGCACTACGAGCTCTTCCTACGACTGCGGCACGATGACTGCCGAGTGGACCAGCTACTCGGATTTCCTGGTCCCGAAGTCCATTGGCATGGAAGACCTGTCCTCAACAACCCATTTTCAAGGGTTTAAAAAATTCAAACCCAACGGATTCGACCTGTTCCTGGATTTCGTGGCCTGGGAATTGATTCCGGCAAAAGTGACCACCGCCCCCTGTAACGCCCCCAGCACGGTGTACGAATACAAACAGAGTAGCCAAGTAATTGGACTGGATGCTTACGACCCCATTCCGCTTCGTTTTGAACCGGGCAAGAACAACTTCAAGGCCGATTCCATCACCGAAGAAGTCTATAGTTCTGCCAAGCTGATTTGGGATGTGGAGAGTGGGGATTTGTACAAGCGGACCGCCGTGTTGTCCTGGAAATCCATCAAACTCCCTGTGGAATAAGGTCTTTTTTAGCGAAAATTCAATAAAACAACTGGATTGACAATCCATCCCGCAATTCCTACAATTCATGACAAACTGACTTTCGCACCGCACGCATCGCCCACACCTTTGTCCCATCAAGTTCACCACACAACGAAACAACATCATGAAACTCAATCTGATAATCACCCGCGTTTTTTTGGTTTTGTTGGCCTTGGCTACCCTCAACATCGCTGTACAGGCCATCCTTGACCCCCAGGTAATCTTTGACAACGTACAGGTACAACTGGGCAATTTGACCGCCCGCAATTCAGTTCGGGCATTGTATGGGGGCGTGAACCTTGCCTTTGGTTTGTTCTGGTTGTACGCCGCGTTTCGCCAGCAAACCATGGGCCTGACCTTGGCACTCCTTTACACCGGAGGTTTTGCAGTGGGCCGTATCCTGAGTTTGATAATGGATGGAATGCCCGATGCTTTCGCCATGCAGTGGCTGGTTACCGAATCGGTTTTTGCCCTTGGCGCCGCTGGTTTGCTCTTCTGGAATGCTAAAAAACCGACGGCATCCAGCACCGCATTCAGCCACTAAGTGATCCCGTTCAAATAACAGAAAACGTCAAAAACCAAAGCCGATACAAGGTGTCGGCAAGCCAAACCTTTGTCTGAAAAGTTTTAAAATCAACAAGTTATGAAACAATCACTCATCCTTTTTTCCGGATTGCTGCTTGCCTGGTTGGCCGCTCAATGCACCCAAAATACGGCTACAAACACCGAAGTAGCGGATGCCCAAATTGTCAAAATGGATTCCGCTGCCATGGTCAAACGTGGCGAATACCTGGTCACCGTTGGCGGTTGCAACGACTGCCACTCGCCCAAAATCATGACTGCCATGGGCCCCGAACCCGACCCAAAACGTTTGCTCTCCGGACACCCAAAAGAAGAGCCCTTGCCCGCCATCACCGACAAAAAAATGATTGCACCGGGCCAATGGGCTTTGTTCAGCCCTGGTTTGACGGCCACGGTTGGTCCTTGGGGCACCTCGTTCGCAGCCAACCTGACGCCGGATGATACGGGACTTGGCAACTGGACTGAAGCGCAGTTTTTCAAGGCCATCCGCGAGGGCAAATCAAAAGGCATGGACGGTACGCGCCCAATTTTGCCTCCAATGCCATGGTTCAATTTTGCCAAAATGAGCGACGAGGATTTGAGGTCGGTATTCATGTACCTCCAATCGCTGCCGCCGGTTAAAAATGCGGTGCCGAATCCGATTCCACCCTCGCAGGGATAAGTTGGCAGGGCCGACGCATGAGATTTTAGAGGTTTGAAGCGTAAAATGCTGAATTTAATGGATTGACGACTAATAGATTACATGATTGTTGATTGTTGAAGGAATAGATGGATGATTGACGAATGTCTAATTGTTGATTGTTGATGTTCGTAAACCACTCGAAATCAATTTAATAACAATCTTTCAATTAGAAATACCTAATTTTTCCAGACTTCTAGGCGGGTTAAATGGGGTATCTGACTACTTCAAAAATCAACAATCATGTAATCTATTAATCGTCAATCTCCTCCTTCAAAAATCATCAATCATGTAATCATCATTCGTCAATCAAAAAAACACAGCTTGGGTTAGCATTTAAACCTCATCAACCCAACCAACCTTCTATCAACATTTAAAAATGAAACACCTAATGCTCCTGCTCATGGTTACGACCTGGGCTTACAACACCCATGCCCAGCCGGTGGCCAAAATCGACGCGGTTGGACTGATCAACGAACTACCTGCGCCGCCCAAAACGCTATTGGAGGCTTACCAAAGAACGTACCCCAACAACGCTTCGACGGCCGACGCAAAACCCTATTACCAGGCCACTTTTGATAAACTGCAGCGGGCGAGCGAATCGGGACAACAACTGGCCATGAAATTCTACCAGGAAAACCCGACAGGCGTTCCAAAGATGCCGCAGCAACCCACCAACCGGGTATCTGAAAAGGACAAATCCGCGATGGAAGCGGCCACTTCGGAGCTTGCCCAAAAGATGTTGACCGACAAGGCTTTTGCCCAAAAATTTGCGCAAATGAGCGAATCCGAGCAACATGCGTACATGGCTAAAATGTTGGCCGACAAGGGTTTAAAACCCGTTCATGGAACGCCCAATGCCCCAGTGGCCGCCATGCCGGGTATGGATATTGATTGGATGACGCTTTGCACCCAATTCACCCAAACCGCTTACGGACTGCAGCGCTGGGAAAAACAAACCGCCTTGCAACAGAAGTATTCCGTACAACATGATGCCGTGAACACTTGGGTAGAAGCCGAAATCAAAAAACTGCCCATGATTTCCTTTGGTGAATATGGGCACGACCACGACCCAGAAAAAGTAAAGGCCATCAAAAAACAGGGCCTCGAAAAACACCGACAAGTGGCCGATGCAATGATGAAAGAAGCGGCTGAAATGTTTGCACAGTTCCGCCAGGAAGCCAAAAACCGTTGTACGCCGCTTAACGACGCACTCAAAAAAGTGAATTACGGCGAAGCTTATTCCTTTGGTTTGAACTACTCGCTGGTGCTGCAAGTCCAGCTCACCATCCTTGGCGATGTGGATAATCTGTTGACCAATGAAATCAATCTTATTGAAGACGTTGCTCAATGGGAGCACGAATGGCGCAGGTTTGAATGACGCTTTGATTTAAGATTGTAGATTACATGATTTGAGATTTTTGAAGGAGTGCAATTGCCGAGTATTTAGCGCTGGCCCCAACATCTAAAATCTTAAATCATGTAATCTACAATCTTAAATCAAACTCAAAAAGCCGAATTAGCCCAAATTTTCACCAATCATAATCAAGCTAAAAACAAAAACCATGTCAGCAATCCATTCCGGTCCTCGTACCATCGAAAACCCACTCATCAAGGACAAGGCAACCTTCCTTGAAACCGCAGCCGATACCAACGGAGCATCCACCTTGATCCAGGTGGAACTGGCGCCCGGTGGGGGCAATGGCCTTCATTACCATAAAACCTTCGACGAAACCTTCACGGTCTTGGAAGGCTCGCTTGGGGTTCAAATTGGCAAAAAAACCAGCATTTTGAACAAAGGGGAATCCGCCACGGTACCAAAAGGCGCTGCGCACCGCTTTTTCAATGCCTCGAATACGGAAAGGGCCGTGTTCAACGTCCTGCTCCAACCTGGCAACAAAGGATTTGAACAAACGCTCCAGGTAGTGTACGGATTGGCCAAGGACGGGCGCACCACCGCCACCAGCACACCCAAAAACCTGTATCACTTTGCGCTCATCATCCACTGGAGCGATACCAACATACCGGGAGTATTCAGTTTGCTGGAGCCCGTGTTCAGATGGTTGGCCAAGCGCGCCGTGAAAAAGGGTATCGACCAGGAATTGATAGCCCAATACTGCCACTTTTAAGCCTAAAACCACACAAAACAATCATGCACACCTTTGAAATTATGCTGCTGCTGGCGGGCATTGCCGTCGGCGGAGCGGGAGCGGTCGCGCTTTTTCGTGCGACTCAAACCCTTAAAACCCTCAGTTCCAAGTGACGTCACCCCCAAATCCCCAAATCCCCAACTAAACAAATCCACATTTCCACACACTAAACAATTTTCTCAGCTATGAAAACCACATTCTCAGCCCTCAGCACCAAAGTATTCGCCATGCTCCTGCTCGTATTGCCAGCCATGACCAGCTGCGACAAATGCAAGGACAAAGACCAACCAACCGTCAAAGAACAATTGGTAGGCGATTGGGAAATCAAATCCTTCACCGTCGATGGTGTGGAGGTAAAAGGACCGGTCATCACCGCTTCTAAAATGGAATTCGAGGAATACACCGGCAACAACGGCGACTTCGAATGGAGCATCAGCTACATTGACGGAACCAGCGAACTCCAAACCGGCGACTACGAAGTGGACGAGCAAGACAAGGAAATCGAGCTTGAAGACAACGATGGCGACCGACTCAAATTCGACTTCGACCTCGATGGCGACGACCTGGAGCTATCCGGCACCATCGACGGCGAGCGCTACGTGTTGAAAGCCGAACGCGACTAATTTTTTGTAAGCGAATTTAGGATTGTGAAAAGAGACCCGGCTGCCGTAATGGTGGTCGGGTTTTTGTTTTTTGGGTGAGTGCAAGTTGCGGGGTTAGGGCGCGCGGAGGCAAATTTTCGTAACATGATTTGGAGATTTGGGTTTTGAGACTAATTTTACGCTTTGAAAATCGCTTTATGAACCAAATATCTCCCTCTTTTTTTCTTGTCAACCAGTTGCGTGAATCCTGCCAGTTTGGGTTGGATTCACGCAACTGGTGTTTAGCTACAAAGTAGTGACAAAGCGGGTTTTCACGCATTGATGGGTATATAGGGGGAGTTGCGTGAAACTGGAGTTATATCACATTAAAGAAGACAATTTGTTGATGTAAAAGATTTTTTAAAAATTAATTATGAATAAGGTAGCCTTTGTTTTTGAATTATTGATTTGCTTCATATTAAATGCTTGTTCTCAAAATTCTCAGGGTCAAAATTTGAAGAAAACTACATCTGAAAATATTCACCCAGATCCAAATATGAAAATTTATTCATTGGGTTTTTCAACAGATACATGTTTGTACTTTGGTATTGAACATTTGCCTACTCGCAAAGTTGGAATTTGGCACAAGGAAAGAGGAATTATTATTTCACCGGAATACACTAGTGCATGGCAGTTAAATAATTGTAAATGGTTGGTAATGTCAAAAGGAGTTCAAAAAGCAATTTTTGATACACTTGGAAATCAATTAACAAAGTTTGAAAATAATTTTGAAATAATTGCGACTGCTTCCAATTTCGACGACATAGCGGTTGTTCATAGAGCGGATAATAAATTTTTAATTAAACCACCTTCAATTGAACCAATAAATGGTGAAGAATTTAGGGAAATTAGGTCATTCAATAAAAACGGATTCTTTGCATTTGCAAGCAAAGATGAATTTCTATTTGCATTGGGAAGACCCGATGGGACAAGGATCACTGATTTCAAATATCCTACGCTTGATGTTATTGGGGTTGGAATGGATGAAAATTCCTATAATTTAAACAATCTAAAAAAGGGCCGATATTTAGTAGCATACGCATTATTAGACAAAGGAATAATTTGTCTGGACAATCAAGGTGAAGAAGTTCCTTGTAAACCATAATTTTCTTTAAATTATCTAGAACATTAAATGATCAAATTAAAACTAAAGATAAAACGTGATATAACAATGCACTGGACGTACAGACTCCCTATCGGTCGTCCGTCGCCAGTGCTGGATTGTTCTGCTCAAATATAAAAAAATGAGGTATGGATAAATTAATATTGATATTAATTACGACCACTTTTTCATTTCAAACAATGGCACAAGTCGAAAGATTTTTTACGAAAGAAGAAGCAATTAGTTGGGTCCCACAATTAATTGGATATAATATGGAATTAATAGGAGAGAAAAATGATAAAGGAATTAGAGCGACAGATACAGAGAATATTGAATTTTTATTTATGACGGATACTAAGGAGAAAGCGCAAGAATTAAAAACCGGCCTAAAAGAAAAAGCGGGCTATCAACTATATAAAGAATATTCATTGGATGGGTTTTGGTTCGTAACTGGTGTCACAGATAAGTTATCCATGGAGTTCGGCTCTTTTAGCAAATGGACATTTGAGTTTTGTAAAACTGGCTTTGATTATGATACCAAACTTCTGAATTGGAACATACTTGACAAAGAAAATGCCGAGAATATTGATGAATTTTGGAATTGGTTTAAAAACAATCAAGATGAATTTTTCAATTTAGATTATGAAAAAATGGATGGAATTGAGGAAGCATTCAAAATACTCGATAAATGGCTAAAGCCATTAAATGAATCCATTACTTATGAATTCAGCCCAATATTAGAGAATGGTAAACGGAGATTCATTCTATCTGCTGAAGGTAATAGAGAAGCCTTTCAAGACTTACTATATCTATTCAAAAGGTCACCTGAATTAGAGAAGTGGGAAATCATTCCATTTAAGCAAGGCTTTGATGGAGACCCTCAATTGGAATTCAACAATGGATACACATTATCTTGGGACAAGGTAATGTTCGAATCAAAGGAGACAAAAGAAGGATTGAGTATTGATTTTTATATCGAGGATTACGATAAAGGAAACGAAGATTTCGAAATGGGTTTAGTCATTTTGTTAGATTCGTATCTCGGTGAATATGACGCAGTAATGCAAATTAGATATGCAGATATTCACAAATTAAACAGAAAAAAGGCGAAGCATTTAAAGGAATTTAAAGATCTAAAACAAGTTGTGGATAAATATAAAATGAAGAAAAAGTGGCTGCCAACCGCCCGCTAGACGCGGCGGTATGGCAGTCACGCCATCGTTCACCACAATCAAATAACAAACAATGGAGCTCGATTGGAAGAAATTAGCCGAAGAATATGCCGAGAAAGATTGGTCTTTTTCGAGTGCTTTCGCGTGGGAGAAAGTTGTAAATGAAAATCCGACACCTTTCCACTTGATCCAATATGTGGAGCAATTGAGGTTAAGTGGCAATTACTTTGAAGCATAAAAAGTAATGGAGAAAATTAAAACTGACGAAATACCAGACAAATATCGATTTGTGTTTTATATACGAAAAGGAAAACTTCATGAGGATCAAGGGCAAATAGATGAAGCAATCCTATCTTATCAAAAAAGTATTGACCTGAAAATTGACGACACTTACCCTTATATATTTCTAGCTTCGGCGCTTTTAAAAAAGAGTCGATTAAAAGAAGCCGAAGAAGTTTTAGTCGAAGCTTTGAATAAAAATGGAGACATAGATGAAGTCCATTATAATCTAAGTTTTGTCTATGCCCGAAAAGGTGATTTTATACAAGCAATCGCATCTATGAAAGAGTGCTTGAAACTTGACGCCACATTCCCGAATGCAAGAACTTGGTTAGATTGTCCTACCCCTCGTTGGCCGGTACCATTCTAAAGTAGAGATTCTGATTTAGGTTTTCAAAGGCCACTGGTGTTTTGTATTTCAGGCTTGAATGAGGTCGATCAAAGTTATAGGTTTTA
>JALHPW010000108.1 GCA_022842255.1 Saprospiraceae bacterium
AATATCTCAATTTCCGAATATCGAAGCACCATGTCGCTCATCAAAAAACTCGCGGGTGAAACCGCTTTGTACGGCCTGAGCAGCATCGTCGGGCGACTGCTGAATATGATGTTGCTTGTGCCGCTGCACACGCGTTTGTTGAAAAGCACGAGCGACTACGGCGCGGTGACGGATTTATACGCCACCACGGCGTTCCTGATGGTGTTTTTCTCCTACCGCATGGAATCGGCGTTTTTCCGGTTTGGCACCCCTGCTGAAGACCGCAACAAGGCCTATTCCACCGGAATGATCTCCTTGTTCGGCACCACGGCCATCATTGCTGCGGTGCTTTTGTTTTTTGCGCAGCCAATTGCGGATGCACTTCAATATCCACAGCATCCGGAATATGTGCGCTGGTTCGCGCTGATCCTTGCCTTTGATTGTCTGGCGGAGCTGCCTTTTGCCCGTTTACGATTGGAGCAAAGGCCCAAACGATTCGTTTTCGTCCGACTCTGCAACATCGCGGTGAACATCGTGATGAACCTGTTTTGGTTGGTTTTTTGTCCCTGGGCCGCCGAAAACGGCATAGATTGGGTGCATTCTGTATGGGAGCCCGGGCATGGGGTGGCCTATATATTCCTGTCCAACTTGCTGGCGAGCGCGGTTACATTAGTGCTTTTATCGCCGCAGTTTCGGGCCATTCAGGCCGGGTTCGACAAAGTTTTATGGAAAAAAATGTTGGGATACGCCGCACCGCTCATCGTGGTGGGGCTGGCGGGCATCGTGGACGAAATGTTTAGTCGCGCGATGCTGAAATACCTGCTTCCCGGCACGGCCGAGGAAAACCTTGGGCAGGTGGGAATCTTCGGGGCGAACTACAAATTGGCCGCGCTCATCACGCTTTTTACCCAGGCATACCGCTACGCTGCTGAGCCATTTTTCTTCCGCCATGCCAACGACAAGGATTCGATGCGCACGCAGGCCGAAGTGACCAAATGGTTCACCATTGCAGGGGCGGCTGGCATGTTGGGCATCTTACTTTTCCTCGATGTGGTCAAATATTTCATTGGCGAAAAATTCCACAGTGGTCTGCACGTCGTGCCTATTCTGTTGTGTGCCAACCTGTTATTGGGGGTTTATTACAACTTTTCGGTGTGGTATCGGCTTAAGGACCGCACTGGCCTGGGCGCTTGGATTTCCATTGGCGGCGCGGGCATTACCGTTTTGCTCAACCTCTTCCTTATCCCTCGTTTTGGCTATTACGGGGCTGCTTGGGTTACTTTGGCATGCTACGCCTTTATGAGTTGGGCCACCTGGCTTACCGGGCGAAAACATTACCCGGTGCCTTATCCACTGGGACGTATGGCTTTGTATCCGGTCGTTGCGCTGGGACTTTGGGCATTGAGTAATGTGCTTGTCCCGCTATTGCCAATGATGGCGGTTTGGGGTGTTCGGGTATTGTTTTTTGGGGTGTTTGTGGGATTGGTTTTTTGGTTGGAAATAAAAAAACCGAGGGTGATGGACCACGGATTACACGGATAAAATCCATTCAAATCCGTGTCTCATCTGTGTAATCCGTGGCCCATCCTTCCAAAGAGGCAAGTTTGTTTATCTTCGCACTTGAAACTAAAATCAATCTTTTGCCATGCACTCAATTATCAACACCCTCCACTCCTACAACCGCTACCTCATCCTTGCCGCACTGGTATACGTGCTGTACCGCTCCTGGTCGGGCTGGATGGGCAAAAAATCCTTTGAAAAAGCGGATAATACTGCTTCTGTAGCCTTGTTGGGACTTGCGCACCTGCAATTGTTGTTGGGGCTCATTCAATATTTTGTCACAAGCGCCTATACCCGCGATGGTATGGCCGACATGGGTGCAGCCATGAAAAATGAGTGGCTTCGGTACTTCACCGTAGAACACGCTTTCATGATGATTTTGGCCGTTGTGTTCATCCAAGTTGGCAGAACCACTTCCAAAAAGGCTACCACAGATGAAGCAAAACATAAAAAACTGGCCATCTGGACCACAGCAGCAACCGTATTGGTGGTGGCTGCGCTGGGCATGAAAGGCTTATTGATTGGGACGCTGGCGAGTGCAACCCAATAAGAATTACGAAGTACGAGGTGCGAAGTACGATTTGGGCACGCTCCTGGGATTTCTAGCTGGCACCCAATTCGTAATTCCCACTTCGTAATTCGTAATTCGAACCTTGTAATTCGTAATTTTGCACCGAATTTATAAAAACCTCATAGGTCTTGAAGATCTATGAGGTTTCGTTTTCTGATTTTTATAACCATGCAAAAACCGTCCATCCCAGAAGGTACCCGCGACCTTGGCCCCGAACAGGTGCGCAAACGGACCTATATTTTTGATACCCTGCGCGCGGTCTTCGTGAAATTCGGTTTCCAACCGCTCGAAACACCCGCTATGGAAAACCTCAGCACCCTCACCGGGAAATACGGCGAGGAGGGCGACAAACTCCTGTTCAAAATCCTGAACAACGGCGATTTCCTTTCGGGTGCGGATGCCGAGGCATTGGCCGCCAAAAACTCCGCAAAACTCACAAGCAGCATCGCAAAACGCGGCTTGCGCTACGACCTCACGGTGCCCTTTGCCCGCTATGTGGTGATGAACCGGGGCACCCTTTCTTTCCCGTTCAAACGCTACCAAATTCAGCCAGTTTGGCGCGCCGACCGTCCGCAACGAGGCCGCTATAGAGAGTTTTTTCAGTGCGATGTGGACGTAATTGGTTCAGAATCATTGTTGTATGAGGCGGAGTTGGTGCAGATATACGACGAGGCATTTGCCAAGTTGAACTTACCCGTTGTCATCAAAATCAACAACCGAAAGGTGCTTTTTGGTATCGCAGAAGCGGCCGGTATTCCCGACCGGTTTACGGACATGACCGTGGCGATTGATAAATTGGACAAAGTGGGGATAGAGGGTGTTCGTAAGGAACTGAACGAGCGTGGCATTCCAGATGCTGCGATTGAAACGATTGAAAAAATCTTGAAAACGCCTGATTTTCAATCCCTTAAACCTATTTTTGCAAACAGCGAAACGGGTTTGCAGGGCCTGGAAGAACTCGAACGCGTGTTCCAGCTTTTGTCCAAAACTCCCCTTTCGAACGAACTTCAATTTGATGTAACCCTGGCCCGTGGCCTCTCCTATTACACCGGCTGTATCTTTGAAGTGGCTGCCAAAAACTACCAAATGGGCAGCATCGGTGGTGGCGGAAGGTATGCGGATTTGACGGGCGTTTTTGGGGTGCCTGGGCTGTCGGGTGTGGGTGTTTCCTTTGGCGCCGACCGTATTTATGACGTTTTGGAGGGCTTGAAGTTGTTTCCCGAAACCTTGTCCGAAAGTGTAAAAATCATGTTGGCTTCCTTTGATGAGCCCAGTTTTGAATATGCTTTCCAATGTGCCACCGAACTGCGCGCGGCAGGGGTAGCCGTTGAAATGTACCCAGAACCGGGCAAATTGAAAAAACAATTTGAATACGCCGCCAAACGCAACATCCCGTTCGTGGCCATCATCGGCGACACCGAAGTGGCTTCCAAAACCTTGACCATCAAAGACCAAAAGACGGGCGAGCAGTGGACGGCTGGCGTGGCGGAGGCGGCAAAACGACTTCTTTAATTTAAACCTCATAGGTTTTCAATCCAGGCATCCCATGGAACCATGGTTTAAGTACTTGATGATCACAGCATTGTGTGGCCTCCTGCTGTTTGGGGCATTCATCATGTTCAATGGTATTTCCTTAGCGACTTCCATGGGCGAATGCGGGATGTCGGCCGGACCTTGTTACGGTGACAAGATTGAGTTGAATTTAAGCAAGCAGCGTGTGGATGAATACCTGGAATGTCCGAACGGAAAAATCGGGTTTATACATACCAAGGACGCCGCTCGCCCAATCATGTTCAAAATAGGCCCGGATTCTAAAGTAAAGTGGGCCTATAGTTTTGATGGAGACGCTTGTTGCGGGATACCGATGTTGAAAATCGGTGGCATGAAGCTGGAAACCCGAAAAGGAGAACACTCAATCCGGTTTTTCAATGAAAGTTATTCAGAACCCGGCGTTTTCTATTTGACCAAAGACTTTGATTTTGACTTCCTTTGTTTGAGTCCGATGTGAATCACCCTAACCGATTTAATATGCCACGTAAATACCTTTTTATCGCGCTTTTGGGCCTTTTTGGCCAACAAATAGGTGCACAGCAAACCGATTACGACGCCATTATCCAACCCGTGGATGCCAAGGCCCGCGATATTGCGGAATACATGGTTCAATTGGCCTGGTTGAACAGTCCGGAGGGGCGCATCGCCGAGTCGGAGCTGCTCAACTCCCGGAGCGAGAACAAAAACACCCGGAAGGAATGGATGCGCGACGTAAATGCCTCCTTCAACATCAATGAAAGCAACCTGAAAGGGGCAGACACCTTGGGCAATGTTTTTTTCCCGCGCTACAATTTTGGGTTGACGCTCAACCTGTACAACATCCTGAGCCAGAAGGAGAAAAACAACATTGGCAAACGCCGGATGGACATTGCGGAGGAGCGCATTCACCAGCGTAAACGAGAGATTCGGGCCGATGCGCTGACGGCTTGGGCCAATTTCCGCCTCGCCCGCGAGATTTTCAAGGAGCGCAGCACGGTAGAACTGGATTTGAACAACAACTTCATCCTCATCCAGCAATTGTACAAAAGCGACGAGGCCACGCTGGAACAATACACCACCACCTCTGCCACTTATTATGAGGCCCGGGAGGCACGGATCAGGGCCCAAACCGAGGCGGAAATCGCCAAATTCAAACTAGAGGAAATCATCGGGTTGCGCTGGGAACAAGTGCAACATCCATCTAAAGAAGATTAAGTTTTGAGTAGCAAGTTTCAAGTGAAAAGTTGCAGGTTTGCTGCTGGTTTGAACTTGTAACTTTGCCCTTGCATACTGTGATTAAAGTGATTTTGATGATTTGAGTGATTCAAATCCCTTGATTTTTAATTGATTATAAAAACTCAATCCTCAAAACCACTTAGCATTGGCTATATTTGAAACTCGCTACTTGAAACTTGAAACTCATAACTAGAACTTTTGCATGAAAAACTTACCCATCATCCTCAATATCATCCTGTTTGCCTTAGTAGGGCACTTGTACTATTTGAATTCAAAATCCGCAAAACCTGCTGAAAGCCAAGCAATTATACCAGCGCCTTCTCAAGCAGGCGGCTCCAGGATTGCTTACGTGAACGGTGATACGCTGGATGCCAAATACGAATGGCTCAAAGAGCAAAAAACCGCCATCGAACAACGGCTCAGCAATGCCGAAAAGAGCCTTGCCAGCAAAGAAGAGGCCCTGATGAAAGATGCGGCCAATTTGCAGCAAAAATTCCAGGAGGGCAATATGACCCAAGCCGAAGCCGAAAAACAACAATCGGCACTCATGCAGCGCGGGCAAAAATTGGAAGAAGAAAAAATGCGCCTTGGCAAATCGCTCAGCGAAGACCAGAAAAAGGCCTTCAACGATTTGTATGCCAACGTGGAGGCGAAGCTTAAGACCCTCTCCGCCCAAATCGGCTATGATTACATCCTTTCCTATTCGCGCGGCGGCCCAATCCTGCTTGCCAACGACAGCCTCGACATCACCAAACAGGTGTTGGAGTTGTTGAATGCAAAGGAAAAATAGTGATTAATGTGGTCAATGTGTTGAATGTGGTCAATGTGTTGAATGTGGTCAATGTGGGTACATTCAACACATTGACCACATTCAACACATTGACCACATTTATAAAAATTGTCCACATTAATCATGATTCTTCGTCGAGCTAACGAAGCAGACATCCCGCTCATCCGCCAATTGGCCGACAAGGTTTGGTGGGAACATTATCCGAGCATTATCAGCGAGGCACAAATCGCGTATATGCTCGAATTGATGTACAGCGAACAGGCCTTGCTGCGGCAAATGCAGGAAGAAGGTCAGGAAATCTGGTTGCCCGAAAAGGATGGCCAGGCACTGGGCTTTTTGGCAGTCAGCAAAAAAGGCGACGGGGAATACTTCCTGCACAAGTTTTACCTGGATACCCGGGAAAAGGGCCACGGAACCATCATTTTTGAACTGTTGCTTGCCCGCTACCCCGATTTGCGTACCCTTCGATTGCGTGTAAACCGCCGGAATTTCAAAAGCGTCAACTTCTATTTCAAAACAGGCTTTCGCATCGAATTCTGCATCGACACGCCCTTCGGCGAAGGTTATGTGATGGATGACTTTCAAATGATATTTGGCCAAGGTAAGCTGCCAGAAACTACCATTTAGTAGGCACCAACCATCACTTCATCCCCCATCACTTCATCACCCATCACCCCAATGCTCTCCGTTCACTCCGACCCCTATTTCATGAAACAAGCCCTTGCAGAGGCTGAGAAAGCTTATGAAGAAGGGGAAGTACCCGTGGGCGCGGTCATCGTTTGCGAAGGTAGAATCATCGCTCGGGCGCACAACCAGACAGAGATGTTGACCGACGTAACGGCTCACGCTGAGATTCTCGCCCTTACCGCTGCCAGTAGCTATATGGGCAGCAAATATTTGCCCGACTGCACGCTTTACGTGACCCTGGAGCCCTGTGTCATGTGCGCGGGCGCCCTGGCGTGGGCACAAATTGGCCGGGTGGTGTATGCCGCCTCCGATGAAAAACGCGGCTTCATGCTGTATGGCGGGAAAGACCTCCTGCACCCCAAAACCAAGCTGGAAATGGGCATTATGGAGCAGGAATGTGGGGCCTTGGTCACCTCGTTCTTTCGGGCTAAAAGAGGGTAGCGAAGTACGAAGTGCGAGGTGCGAAGTACGATTCGTACTTCGCACCTCATAATTCGTAATTCCCTACCTTTGCCAACTTGTCAAACAGACGCCTTCGCATGGTTACCTCAACAAGATTAAAACAGTATTTCTCACCGAAAGGGCAACAATGGCTGGGCGTGTTGGCCACGGTACTGGTTTTATTCCTACTGGCGAAACCCATTTTCAAAGACTACTTCACGCGGCCCAATTCGATGATGTATTCCTTCGGGGGCGACGCGTTGATGTTGTACTACAATACGGCCTACCACACGCGTTATGACGAAGGTTCCACGCTGCGCAGCATGAATTACCCTGATGGGGAATACATCTATCTCACCGACGCACAAGGCTCCCTGTCGAACGTTTTGCAATGGATAAACCGCCACGTGACCGACATTTCTGGACTCACGGTGGGTTTTGTCAACGGCGTGAACCTATACTTGCTTTTTGCAGCGGTGATTTTTATGTTTTTCCTGCTGCGGGCCTTGAAAGCGCATATGTTCACTGCGATTTTGTTCGCGCCGATGATAGTGCTGCTGGCTCCACAAATTAGGCGTATGGGCGGGCATTTTGGATTGGCCTACCCATTTTTGATTCCATTGGCCATGCTCTGGTTTTTGCGAAAATACCGGGTGGGCCGATTGGAAAAACGCGATGCCTTGATGTTGGGGGTGTCCGTCTTTTTTACCTTCAACAACCCCTATACGGGCTTCAATATCAACTTTTTCCTGGTGCTGGCCGGGTTGCTGTTGTTCGCCGCGGAAGGTTTCAAAATTAAAAACTGGAAGCGCCCAGCCATCATTTCGGGCATGGGATTTTTAGCGCTTGGAATCGTTTTTTTGAACTTCAAACTGTTCGACCCTGTACACGACCGATTGAACCCGCAATGGGGTTTCTTTGACTATCATGCCACGTTTGAAGGGCTATTCCATCCTCCCAATTCCATTTTGCACGACTGGCTCAAGCGCAACAAGATTATGATGCCCGAGATTGAGTTTGAGGCCATGTTGAACGTCGGGATTGTGACCGTGTTGGCCCTGACCACCATGTTGTTGATGACTTTGGCTTCGCCCTTTTTCAAAAAAAACAAACCGGTTTTGCAGCGGATTGCACCGGAGCATCGCATTTTGTTGGGGGCCGCTTTTTTACTTTTTTTACTAGCTGCCAATACCAGTTTGATCAAAGTGCCACAAGCCTGGCTGGAAGAACACATGGGCTGGATGTTGATGTTCAAGGCTTCCGGGCGTTTGGGCTGGGCGTTTTACTTCGCGCTTACCATTACGGCGGTGATCTTTGTGGACAAACTTTTCCGGGTCACTTCCCCGTGGTTTATGGCGGCGCTTTTTTCACTGTTGGTGGCCGGGATTTGGAATGCGGAAATCAACCAGTACATCCGTCCTGTATTCAATGATAAATTCAACGGCAATTGTTTTAACCGCGAAGGTGATGCGGAAATGCAGGATGTGCTTCGCCAAAACAAGGTGGAAATCAGTGAATACCAGGCCCTGCTTTGTCTGCCCAAAATGATGGCCTGGTCGGACAAAGTACTCTCGCACATCAATTTTAGGACACAGATCTACAGCACCAGGATGTCGCTTGCTACGGGTTTGCCGATGGTCAATTCCATGCTGTCGCGCATAGGCCTGAACCATACCCTGGAGCGTGTGCAAATGCTTTCCAATCCATTGGTGGAACGAATGCTGCTGC
Organism: Saprospiraceae bacterium; assembly: GCA_022842255.1. Taxonomy (GTDB): domain Bacteria; phylum Bacteroidota; class Bacteroidia; order Chitinophagales; family Saprospiraceae; genus M3007. The sequence continues at coordinate 8,523 of JALHPW010000108.1, forward strand.
AAAAATTCCCCAACCAAAAAGACATCCTGATCCTGGTGGGCTCCGATGCCCTTCCGGAATTGAAAGATGGAGAGCAGTTTTTGGTGGATATTTCCCAGCGCGTTGCCCAAACCAAGGATTATTCCCTGTATCGCCTGCGTCTGGCGGACTTGCATAATACCGCCGCCATGCAACGCGCTAAAGCAGCCCTTCAAGCAGGGGATGCTCCGGCGCCCAGTCTCCATCTTGGCTTTGATGAAGCCCCTTCCGAACAGGCTTTTTATGGCCAGGGTAGCCGCCGAACCAAGGCAAAGGAAGAGTTTGTATGCGATTTTAATACGCCCTTCGACCGTGACACGCAGATGGTTTTTTCAGCCTGGACCTATGTCGATTCTGGCTTATACGGACCAGGATTTTGGCTGTTGAGCATCCGCGACCAATCCGGGACGGAAGTAGAAAACATCAAACTGGAGACCCGCCGATCCAACGATGTGCAAGATAGTTGGCTTCGGTCTGGAACGCGGTTCAAACTCCCCAAAGGAGGCCAGGTAAAGATTTCGAGCTTTGGCTACAAACCCATGTTGGTGGATGAGCTCATGCTCTGGCCAGCAGGCGTTTCGCCCATTGTGAACGACCCGAACGCGCCGAGTTTTTTGTTTGAAAACTTTAAGGTGAAAAAGGGGGGATAGCAGAGGATTCGATGGGGTTTGCCACTAATTGCACGAATTTACACGAATAATTAGTGTAAATTCATGTAATTAGTGGCTACCCTCCCTGCTTCCTTTTCAACAAAAACGCCGGCCGGATGCTGTGCGGGTTGAGCCAGGATTCGGCCGTTTCAAGGAAATATACGTCGTCTTCTTTGCGCGCGTTTTTCAGCGCAAGTTGCCATACGTACTCCGGCAACAGAAAATATCTCCCTCCCAAGTCTTTGATTTTCAACGCATTTTCCGTTCCGGCAAAATAGCGCAAGGTCTGTCCGTGTACCCCAGCGGCGATGCGCCAAAGCTTGGTAGAATCGATTGTGTATTCTGGCAGCCAGGGCATGGCATCCGTGCCTGTGGTGAATGTGAAATACTCGGCCAGGGCGTTGTGTGCAATGAATAGTTCGGGCTTGCTTGGGGCCGGACTTTCCAAAAGTTGATTCATTGCCCGGTTTGTCACCTTTTGGAACAGGGCGTAATCCGGATCCTGTAAAGCTGGTGAGTAGGATTTCCAGGAGAACATCGAGCAAACCAGCAGTGTGGGAAAAAGTACACGAGCGGTTTTTTGGGGTACGTTTTGAAAATCAAAGGCCAGCGGCAGGAGCACAACGAACACCAAAAACATCCGCCAGGCCAGGCCCGTGAGCGACCATTCCAAAAACGGAAACAACAACAGGCCGCAAAGCCAAAAAAGGGCCGGATTGGATACACTCTTTCCCGATTTCCAGGTGGCGATTCCTGCCAGCCACCAAAAGACGACCATCGCAATTTCAAAAATCCACCAGCCGCCAATCCGTTCAAGACCAAAACTTTGTACAAATGACCAAGGCGCAAACTGTGGTTGCCAACTCAGGGTCCCGCTCAAACGCGCCAAGTCTGCCACCTGCGCTAGTCCGGGGAAAAATTGTCCGGCAAGCAGAAACAAACCAAACGCTCCCCCGAGCGCAATCCCGATTTTTATCGCCATGCGTGGGATTTGATTTTTGTACCTGAATAACAACCACAACAGGGCATAAACCACCGCCAATCCAAACATCATTCGATGGCCGAAGTAGTTGGCAATCAATAAAAAAGCGGGTAAAGCCAGCCAGCTGCGCGATTTTGACATTGCCCAATCCAGTGCACGGATAAACGCGACAAACAAAACCAATCCCAGCAGGTTTTTCGGGTACTGTGCAGCGAAATAGGTCAGCTGAGGAGAAAACAGGGACCAAGCGCCAAGTAATGGAAACGCCGCACCCCTGCGACAAACCAAGAGGGTGAAAATGCCGCACAGCAAGGCTACCCCGATCTTCATGCCCAGCACATAATCTCCTGTAAACCAATAGAAAACCTGCAAATAAGGGTAGATTAGCGAAGCTTCTGGCGAGTGCATCGTTCCGGTTTCTTCAAGCGATTTCACCTGAACGAGGTAGAAATAGCTGTCCCAGCCCGTGGCAAAGGGTGTTTGGTGGAAGGCCCAAAAATGGAGCAGGACAGAAACAGCGGCCAGTGCAAGACTTTGCAAGAGGCGATTTTGCACTATTTTTTTGAGCAACATAAAGGCGAAGGTAACACGCCGGTTTTTCAGGTTCAAAACCAGTCATTTTATCCTGAACCAACCTTTCTTTACCTTTGGTTTTCTCCTGTCAACCATATCTATACAGCGCCCATGCCCAATATGTTGATAAATCAAGACCTTGTTATAAAGCTACTTTGCCTATGTGTTTACCTGATTAACGCACCCGCAAAAGCGCAGGATACCCTGTATTTCGACTATAATTATGAACCCCTTGCATCTATTG
>JALHPW010000109.1 GCA_022842255.1 Saprospiraceae bacterium
CAGCCAAACACAAATGGGCGGTTTCAAAAAGGTATAGATTTTCTGATTCGTGCCAGGATACTACGGGATGAAGCAAATGCATTTCTTACCCAATTCAAGCCGGATGGGATTATTGCCTTTTATCCTGGCGTTTATCTATGTAACATAGAAAACGACCCTAGTTGTCCTCCTGATAATGAGGAGAGGACCGGGGATTTCTGTACGCTTTTATTGTGCGGAGACGCTGGTAAGGGTTCATTTAAAGTATGCACAGATGCTTGGCGGCCGAATTGGCCAAGGGGAGGGACTCCAATAGTAGTCAATTGTTAGAAGTTGGCTCCCAACCCCGAACGGCATACCGCTCGGTTTTTTTATATCTTTCGACCAACAATCCATCCTTTCTTTTGCGCGGTCGAAACGTATTCCTCTTTTTGTGTGCTTTGCTTGTCCATGCGGTTTTACATGGGCAAGCAGCCTATCGATTGTTGAACCAATCAAATGGCTTGTCGGAATTACGCAATTCTTATATTTCATCGGATTCAAAAGGGTTTGTTTGGATTGGAAGTTTTGACGGATTAAACCGGTTTGATGGGAAATCAGTAAAAATCTACCGCCCGAATTTGCCCGATGGCAGTTATGCGCCCAACATAACCAGTAAGGTCATGGAAAGCGATGATGGCAGAAGGTGGTTTTCTACCAGTGCTGCCTTGCACTATATTTTGCCAGAAAGCGACCGGGTCTATGCCCTGATACTGCAAAGACCTCCTAACGACTCAATTTTCAATACCGAGCATACTTTAATTCATGTTGATTCTGAACGAAAACTGTGGGTGGTGGCCAACAGCTGGCTCCATCTATATGATCTCGATTCTGGAAAAGATAGCCTTTTGCATCCCCTAAATACCTTTTCTTGCTATCCTTTGCTCGATGTAAATGGAAAGGTTACAGGTCTGCTGAACCTCTTGGTTACGGAAGGTGGTGGTGTAGAAATAATCACTTACAAAGCAGGCAAAACGGTTCGCAAACGTACCTTGGTTGGCGCAGGCTTGCAACCCAAAGCCTTGGCTCTATTTTCCCACATCGAAGCAGATACTTTGGCATGGCTTCCCTCCAATGTAGGGTTGGTTCGTTTGCCATTGCAAGCTCCGGAAAGGACTGAAGTGTTTAGATTCGGATCAATCGATAAGTCCCAAAGATTCACGGATGTATGCGCCTGGGATGCGCATCGTTTAATCGTCGGCACAGCCCAAAATGGATGGCTGGTTTTTGACAAAAGGCGGCAGAAAAACCAATTTTCAATACCTCAGCTGACACAGGTGGACGGAGGTGCAAGCCAACCACTCTTCATTAATAAGGTTTTTGTGGACAAGCAAAATATGTTGTGGGTCTCTGTTTGGGATATAGGGGTTTTTTACACCAGTCTTAGACAAGAAAAATTTCAAGGAGGAGAAAATCACTTGACCGAGAAATCAGTTGCAGCTATTGCAGAAGACAATTTAGGGGATGTCTGGACGGGTTCAGAAATTTCAGGCCTTGTGAAATACACTACATCGGGCCAAAATGAGCATCCTTTTTTAGGAATCAACCCTCATGGTTTACTGTGTGATATAGCGGGCGATTTATGGGCGTTTAATAGCTCAACGGTCTATCTGAAAAGGAAAAACGCTTCAAGGTTTACCAAGGTCGCAACCCAGTTAAACCGTCTTTATAAAATTGTACAGTCCTCCAACAATGATTTCTTGTTCATTTGCCCCAATGGTATTTACCGGTTTCACAAGTCCTGGTCATTGACAAACTTTACCAATGTTAAGCCCCTGCTTACAGGTGAAAACCTTTTTAGTGCGTTCCAAGATAGCATTGGAAATATGTTTGTTTCAGACGAACTGGATAAACTATGGGTTTACGGCGCCTCCACCCAAAACCTTTATTTAAAAAAAGAAATTAGTGGGGTTGGATACACTTGCGGGATGGTACAGGACCAAGGTTTGCGCTGGTTTGCCTCCAATAAAGGTCTTCTGAAACTTAATTTGGCTGATTTTACCATACAATTCGTCAAAGGCAAAGGCAACGTTTTGTTGAACTCCTTCAACGCCATCCAACAAGACCTCCACGGCAACCTATGGCTGTCCTCCAATGCCGGACTTTACCGATACAACCCCAACTCCGGCGAGGTCAAACATTACACCGAAAGCGATGGCTTGCAGGGCATGCAGTTTCTGCTCGGCAGCGCCTGCAAACTTTCCGACGGCCGATTGGCATTTGGCGGCGTCAATGGATTGAATATTTTCCATCCCGATTCGATTCGCGACAACCCCAATCCGCCGCTGGTCCATTTCACCGATTGGATTGTGAACGATACCGGTTCGATTAGCACCGGCCCAGAATACCTGCCCAGGCAATCATTCCCCTACGATAAACGGACGCTCTCTTTCCATTTCGTTGGCATCGATTATACTGCCCCAGAAGAGGTGCGATACAAATATCGACTCGCTGGTTTTGAAACAGATACCGTGGAAGGTGGCACCAATGGCTTTGCCAGATATGCTCAATTGCCGTCGGGCGATTACACTTTTCAAGTCTGGGCGGCCAACTCCGACGGCGTTTGGACCTCTCTTCCCCATGAACTGCATTTTACCATTTTACCGCCCTGGTATGCCACTTGGTGGGCGAGAAGCCTTCAAATACTCCTCATAATCACCTTATTATATGGCTTTTACCGCAACCGGATTGCTCAAGTGCGTAGGAAGGAAGCGCAGCGCCGCAAAGAAGCGGAGTTCCGGCAAAAAGAGGCTGAGGGCAAGCAACTGGCCGCTGAACTGCAAAATTCTGTGCTGCGCCTGCAGATGAACCCGCATTTCATCTTCAACAGCATGAACTCTATCAGCAGCTATATCCTCCAAAAAGACATTGATACCGCCAACGACTACCTCGGGCGTTTTGCTAAACTCATGCGCCTAATCCTGGACCTGGCTGCCAAGCGATTTATCCCAATCGCAGATGAAATTGAACTGCTCGAACAATACATGGCTGCTGAAGCCATGCGTTTTGAAAATAAATTCACCTGGTTGGTGGAGGTGGATGATGCCCTTGATTCTGAGGAGGTTATGCTGCCTACTATGATCTTACAACCCTTTGTGGAGAACGCGATTTGGCATGGGTTTTCCACGAAAAAAACAGCCGGATTTATCCATATCCAATTCAAGAAGCAACCTAAAAGCCTCCTTTGTATCGTACGCGACAACGGGGTTGGACGCGTGGAAAGCCAGCGTAAAAGGGCTGTAAGTCATACGTCATCCGCCGTGATGCTCACGGAGCAACGCTTGTCACTGCTTGAAAAAAAGGGTGGTTTTGAAGCCAGTCTTGAAATTATTGACCTGTACGACAACGATGGCGCACCAACTGGCACAAGTGTAGAAATAAGATTGCCCTTGGATTTATAAAACCTTCGAGGTAAGGTTGCCTACTTTTGCGCAGCAAACCACAACATTAAAATCCCCGAAAGCCAAACCAAACCCGCCTTCGCTGAAGCTACGGCGGGTAAACAAATCCACATCCATGGAAACCCTCTCACTCCCACGCACCCAGCCCGAAATGCTCGCCATGACCCAACGTCACCAGCGGCTCAGCATCGGCATTCCCAAAGAAACGACCCTGCAGGAAAACCGGGTGGCACTTGTGCCCAATTCGGTGGCCACCCTTTTTGCCCACGGACATGAGGTGCTTGTAGAAGCCGGCGCTGGTGAAAAGGCCCGGTTCAGCGATCTGGATTATTCCGAAGCAGGTGCTCAAATCGTGCAAAGCGCGGAAGAGGTGTATAAAGCAGAGGTCATTTTGAAGTCTGCCCCTCCTACCTTGGCAGAAATCGATATGATGCGTCCGGGGCAGGTGGTGGTTTCGCCCATTCATTTGCCTTTGCTGAATGCCGAATACATCAGCCGGCTTTTGCAAAAACGTGTGATTGCCTTGGCCATGGAATATATCCACGACGATGTGTCGGGCGCCTTCCCCATCGTACACGCCATGAGCGAAATTGCGGGCAACAGTGCCATACTCATTGCGGCAGACCTGCTGGCCACCACACGGGGCGGCAAAGGGGTATTGCTTGGGGGCGTGGCGGGGGTGCCGCCTGCCAAGGTAATTATCCTGGGCGCCGGTGTGATTGCTGAATTTGCTACCCGAACCGCGCTCGGACTAGGCGCCGAAGTGCGCATTTTTGACAATAACATCCAAAGAATCATCCACTTGCAAAACCAGGTAGGGCGCCCACTGCATACCTCCGTCATCAATCCCCAACACCTGAAAGAACAGTTGCTCACAGCCGACGTGGCCATTGGGGCCGTGCACTCCCCCCACGCCAATGCACCGATGCTGGTCTCGGAAGACATCGTACGGCGCATGAAACCAGGCTCGGTTATCGTAGATGTGAGTATCGACCAAGGTGGTTGTTTCGAAACTTCTGAAGCTACTACCCACGACCGTCCGACCTACGAGCGACACGGGGTTATCCATTACTGTGTACCCAATATCCCATCACGGGTGGCACGAACCGCTTCGGAGGCCATCAGCAACATCCTTACCTCCATGCTTTTGATGAGTGAAACGGGTGGGATCGTGCCTTTGGTGACTTCACATGCGGGACTGCGCAATGGCGTATATGCCTATCGGGGCACGCTCACGAACGCGCATTTGGGCGAGCGTTTTCAGATTCGGAGTACGGATTTGGATTTGTTGATAACTTCTGATTTTTAGATTTCTGGATTTAAAGGGTCATATTGAACCACAAAAGGCACAAAAGGACACAAAAGATTTTTAAACCTAGAAGAAACAAAAAACTAAGCCAAGACCCTTTTGTGTCCTTTTGTGCCTTTTGTGGTTCAAAAAATCTTTTGTGCCTTTAGTGGTTCAATTCCTTTTGCAGTTCAAAATCGCAAGAAATTACCCAACACAACCCCCTCCAACTCCCCCATCCCAATCCCTAAAATCTCCGCTGCCCGTTCGTAAACAGCCTCAATACTGATTGCGGCATCGTCCGTTTCCAGAAATAACCGGTCAAGGGGCGTGGTACGAAGGCTTTCAGCCGCGTGGCTTTTTTGCCGAAACAAGGCTGACCCGAACGACAGGTAGCATCCTGTCCGAAGCAACATGTCAGCGGTTGGCCTGTTTTTATCGAACCCGTGAAAAATCCAGGGTTGCGCAGGTTTCCATCGTTTTTTCAAGGCAATTATTTCCGGAAATGCCCTAACACAATGAATGATGAGGGGCTTTTCAACGGACTCCGAAACCTCCACACAGCGTTGAAAAGCAATCACTTGTACCTCCATGGGTGTGTTGCAAACCTTGTCCAACCCAGCTTCCCCAATGGCCCAGCAACTGGGCAATATCGCCTGTTCGTGGAGCCAATGGATGGCATGGTGCCAATCCAACCCATTCAAATACCATGGGTGCAAACCCACAGAGCGCAAAGCCGCCGTTGGGGTTTTGGCTTGCCCGTAATACACGCTCTCGATTTCGATCGAGCCGGATGCCAGGGTAGGGTGGTGGGTATGGAGATTGATGAGCACGATGCAAAGATGTATGGACCAAGACCAAACTGTAAAATAAGCAAGCAATGTCTTTCACAATACTCCAGGGCTGCTGACATTTGTCCAGATTTTCGGTCAACCAAAATTTCAAATCTGGGAGGTTTCCCCTTCGTTAAATGCCTGTCCTTGGGATGTAAAATTCTTGGCACATTTGGTTGGCGAAACAAAAACTCTCCTACCTTGCAGCGTTTCCGAATTTCCAAGAAAAAACAACTTTTCAGCCTTTTTGGAACATGAAATTTTCTAAAATCCGCAATATTTTTACAATCATTCTGTGCATGGCAATATCTTTGCCCGCCAGCTGGGCACAGGGCAACCGCGATTTTATGCGGGAGACCGGAAAGATTTACGTCGTAGTGGGCGTCATTTTACTGATCTTCCTCGGAATCGTATGGCAGCTTTTGCGCCTGGATCGTTCACTAACCAAAATAGAGCACCAACTCAACGACGACAAAAATGAGTGGAAAAATTAGTTTCTTTAAAAGCGTAGAAGACTACGTGGACAAGGCCGCCGCCTTCACCGACATCCCCAAGGGCCTCGTCGAGCAAATCAAGGCCTGCAACCTTGTGCTCCAAATCCGTTTCCCAATCCGGGTCAACGGTGATTATCAGGTTATCGAAGCCTACCGGGTGCAACATAGCCACCACCGCCTCCCAACCAAAGGTGGCATCCGTTATGCCGAATCGGTCGACCAAGATGAAGTGATGGCACTTGCCTCCCTAATGACCTACAAATGCGCCTTGGTGGACGTTCCATTTGGCGGAGCAAAAGGTGGCATCAAAATCAACCCATCCAATTTTACAGAAGAACAACTCCAGAATATCACCCGCCGATATACCTCCGAGCTGGTCAAAAAGAACTTTATCGGCCCTGGTATCGACGTACCTGCACCCGACTACGGGACCGGACCACGTGAAATGGCCTGGATCCTCGATACCTATCAAGCCCTTCGTCACGGTGAAGTAGACTCCATCGCCTGCGTTACGGGCAAACCGGTGACCCAAAACGGTATCCGCGGCCGCGCCGAGGCTACCGGGCGTGGGGTGTTTTATGGTCTGCGCGAATGTATGCGCTACGCCGACGATATGAAGAAAATTGGCCTTACCCCTGGTATTGAAGGCAAAACCATGGTGGTACAAGGACTTGGTAATGTGGGTAGCAATACCGCCCTCATTAGCCAAAAAGAAGGCAACGTGAAAATTGTGGGCATCGCTGAACGGGAAGGTTCTATCCACGGACCAGACGGCATCGACATCGAAAAACTGCTTGCTTTCCGCAAAGAAACCGGCTCCATCGTCGGGTTCCCAGGTACCAAACACATTGGAAATGCTTCTGCAGCCCTGGAACTGGAGTGTGATATCCTGGTACCAGCAGCGTTGGAAAACCAAATCACGGCCGAAAACGCACCACGGATTAAAGCCAAGGTGATTGCCGAAGCCGCAAACGGACCAATCACTGCAGATGCAGACCCGATCCTCACCGCAAAAGGAATCATCATTCTTCCCGACTTTTATATCAATGCAGGCGGCGTAACCGTTTCATATTTCGAGTGGCTCAAAAACCTTTCGCACCACCGCTTTGGGCGTCTGGAAAACCGCTTCCAACACGATGCCTTTGACCGCATCATGAACAAAGTGGAAGAAATGACGGGCAAAACCCTCAGCGACCGCGATCGGGAATTCCTAACCCGCGGCGCTTCGGAGGTTGACCTTGTAAACTCTGGGTTGGAAGACACCATGATCACCGCTTACGGTCAGATCAAAGAGACTTTCCGCCAGCACCCTGAAATACAGGATATGCGTACAGCAGCTTTCGTTTGCTCTTTGAAAAAAATTGCGGGCGACTATATTTCTATGGGCATCTTCCCATAGTGGTTATTAGTTGACGGGTTATTGGATAATCGGGTTGCGACTTTTGTGGGTTGCAACCCGATTTTTTATTTACCACATAGGGCATATAGTGCCGGCAGGGGATGGCCATTCCAACCGGTGCCCATTGTGCACTATGTGGTTAAATTTGGTAATATGGATTTTTTCCCAAAAATTTGAGCGAAGAATTCACCAATTATCCATTTTCCATGATGAAATACTATGCCCCCCGCCTGTTTTTTAGTCTGATTTCCCTCTTGTTCGTTGTGTGCGCTGTGGCCCAAACCCCCAAAATTCCCAGCGTCCATATCCCGGATATTTTGCGCCAGCCAATCCAGGAAATCCAAACTTTTGACACTTCCGGTTTTGGGGAATACCAAGTCGCCATTCGCTTTCCATATGGCAGTCCCAGGGTATTGAACCCCAGCGATTATGATTCCATCAAGCCTTTTGGGAAGATTTCCGTGGAGTACATCTACACCAAATACACCCAATCGCAGCCCAACCAAAAAGAACTGGATCGCGATCGTTTTGCTGCGCTGCAACGACTTGCCCCTGACCTTTTTGCCGACCCTGGTATCCGATGGGACATCCTGGTACAGACTGCGGCTACGACAGCTGATTCTGCCAGGCGGCTTTTTCACGGATTTGTCATCACATACCAACCCCCGGTCACGGAAGCCCGAAAGGCCGAGATAAAAGGCGAACTTGATATGTTGGTGGATTGCGCCAAAAAACGCCCTCCATCGGATGCCCCAAAATTCCCGGGGGGGACAGATTCCCTGCAGCAATTCCTGGAGAGAAACGTCAAATTCCCTAAAGATGAGCTCAAAACAAAGGGCATATCGCGTGCCGCACTCATCGAATTTCAAATCGACCCCTTGACGCACAGCCCGAAAAAAATCCGCGTCACAAAAGGGGCATCGGCCAAACACAACGAACATATCAAGGCCATGGTCGAAAAATTGACCGATTGGGGCAAGGGCAAACCCGGCGTTGAATTCGCGGTGGTCTTGCAGTTTAGCCTAGGGGAAGATGGGAGAGCTCGGATTGATTGTGGACCACTGCGGGGCTATCGACCCGAAGATTGCAGTGGACTGAAAAGTGATTCCTTGGTGATGAAAGTGATGGAACGTAACAAAACCTGGAAAAAAATGCTGGTGGTGGAAGACGTGACAGGGAGTATGATGCCTTTTGTTGCAGACCTCTTGCTTTGGAATGCCCTGAAAGGCAATCTGCAAAACACAGAGCATTTTGTGTTTTTCAATGATGGGGACCAAAAGGAAACGTATGAAAAAACAGTGGGGGCCACCGGAGGGATTTACCACACCAAACCCAAAAGTGTGGATGTGCTGGAGGAGGTAATGATCTCGGCAATCGCAGGTGGAGAAGGTGGGGATACCCCGGAGAATGATATTGAAGCAATCCTGGAAGGGCTTCAAAAATGCCCCCAATGCGAGGAGGTTATCCTGATTGCCGACAACAATGCTACCCCGCGCGATTTGGAAATTTTGGAAAAAATAAATAAGCCCGTTCATGTGATATTGTGTGGCACCGCTTACCGAAAAATCAACCCTGCACACCTCCTAATTGCTTGGAAAACAAAGGGTTCGTTGCACACCATCAAAGAGGATATTACCACCCTTGCAGGTATGCAGGAAGGACAAAGCGTGGTCGTGATGGGTAAAACCTTTAAAATCTTGAATGGTAAGTTTGTGGAAACCGGTAAGATGTAGGATGTGGCAGGTTTTTTGTTATAAAATACTTTAGACCCCGCATTAAGGCCAAATTAATCCCTGCCGTAAGTGACTGTACTTTTTTAAAACAGACACGAAATGCCCACAAATCGGATTACACCCTTGTCGCCCGCTTGGGTAGACACTACCACTGTTTTTGTAACCGGAGGAGCCGGTTTTATTGGCTCTCATCTGGTCGATTTATTCCTTCAAAAACACTTCAAGGTAGTTGCCATCGACGACCTATCCACTGGTTCGCTTGACAACCTCGAAACTGCAAACGCTTCCCCAAATTTTCAGTTTATCCAAGACGATGTGTCCCGGATAGATTGGCCTGGAATGCTTGGGCCTTCCGATATCGTACTCCACCTAGCCGCCTCCGTTGGGGTAAAAAAGGTGTGCGAATCCCCCCTGGCAACGGCGCATAACAACCATGTACCCGTGGAGCTGATTTTAAATGCAATGGTCAAAAAAGGGGGCGGGCGATTTTTGTACGCCAGTACCTCGGAAGTTTATGGGGATTCGCCGGAACTAGGCTCGTCGGAGCAAGACTTTTTGCAAGTGCATACCCACCTCGGAGGCCGCAGCGCTTACACTGTTTCAAAATTGTACGGCGAACTCATCACCCAAGCCTATGGAGATGCGTATGGGATTCCGGTGACCGTAATGCGGTTTTTCAACACCATCGGGACCCGCCAACGCAGCGAATACGGTATGGTAGTGCCTATTTTTATCCAACAGGCTTTGGCGGGCGAACCAATCACAGTATTTGGGGATGGGAAACAAACACGCAGTTTTTGTGATGTTTTTGATTTGGTGGAAGCGGTTTTTGGTCTCTCCACTGCTTGCCATACTTCTGGAAAGATTTACAACATTGGAAATCCCGACCCAATCAGTATCTTGGAATTGGCCCAGTTTGTTAAAGCGGAAACAGGAAGCAGTTCTCCCATACACTTACTGCCTTTCCCAGCTGAACGTGCGGGAAAAACCGATATCCGGGCACGAAAACCAGATATTTCCCGTATTCGTTCCGAACTTGATTGGCAACCCAATACGCATTGGCAACAAACGGTTCGAACAATCATTCACGAACACATGATGGTCCATGATCAATGCGTTTACCATTGATTTGGAGGAGTGGTTTTGCTCGCATAATTTACAGGCCGTGGTACGCCCCGGCGACTGGGAGCAATTGCCGCAACGGGCTGCAGCAGTGACGCTCAGACTCCTGGCCCTGTTGGATAAATACCAGGTAAAAGCGACCTTTTTTGTCCTAGGCTGGTTGGCCGACCGACACCCGGAACTTGTCCGACAGGTCCAAGCCGCGGGGCATGAGATTGCCTCGCATGGTTATGCGCACCTGCTCACCTGGCAGCACTCGCAAGCGTCGTTTGATGCGGATTTGAAAAAGGCTAACAAGGCCATTGAGGCATGTACGGGCGAGCGTCCCACAAAATTCCGCGCTCCTGCATTTTCCATTACCCAAAAAACTTTGTGGGCAACCGATATCCTTCAAGACAATGAATTTGAGGTTGATTCATCGGTTTTCCCGCTTAGTTGGCATCCCGAATATGGTATTCCAGGGGCAAAGCTCGAACCTTTTTATCACCCAAATGGCCTATTGGAAATACCCATGAGCGTACTGGAAGTCTTTGGGAAGCGGATGCCCG